>JAOAHF010000015.1:6248-49398 GCA_026415355.1 Brevinematales bacterium | reverse complement strand
GAGTTAGTTATACCACCAGATACTCCTAGAACAAACCACTTATAGGTTTCTACTGGGAATGCGAGGATGTTTATATTAGTGTTAGTAGTATTCACTGATATATTCGTAAATACTTGGTTACTAGTAGTGAATACTAGTATATACGATGAATATGAACTTCCTAAACCTGTCAGCATCCATACAAAATTCTGCGTTGAATTCAGTGCTTTATTTATAGTTGTATTATTAGTAGGAGTAGCCAACAATATAGCTCTAAAGACAAACCACACAGAGTTCGAAGCACCAGGTGTTCCAAGATTGTTAGTTCCACCATAAGCATAGTTAATATTGCTCACAGCAGCTTCCCAAGCACTATTATTTGTCCCACTTATAAACGGCAATACTCTCTCCATAGTCCTCTTTGGCATCCCTGAACTACCCTTCATCATAACCTGCCCAGGTTTCCCACTCCTCGTCTCAACAAAGTCTATCTCTTCTCCATTCGGCGCTATTATTGCTATCCTAAATCCACCATTACCTATGTAGTTTATCCCACTCCACAAAAACGTTTTATAAGTGTTGGTATTTAACACTAACTCATAAGGATTGTTAGAACTATTCGTTATAAACACAACCAGAAACTCACCAGGATTGAGAACTATACTAGGTAATGTAACCCTCTTGTTCGTAAAATCACCTCCACCATCATACCTCAATTGAAATCCTGTCAAGTTTATCGGACTTGATGTGTTATTCATTATCTCCACGAATTCTCCATTTGGAGTAGCATCAGTAGTATTTGAATATGATCCTCCCCAGTTGATTTCTGTTATTACTAGATCCAAAAAATTGTAAATAGCACTACTAGAACCTATATTATTTCCGTTAGAGTTATTATTTCCACCATCGGTATTATCCATTTCACTAAAGTCGTTACCTGTATTCTCTGTGACTTGTCTAGCACAACTGTAAAATACAGCAACTGTAAGCGCTATGACAATTAAAACTATAAATATTTTCTTCATAAGATAACCTCCAATAATTGTAGGATTTAGATAATTATAGAAACGAAAAAATAATTTTAGTTAAAGACTATGTAAATACTTTGCAAAAGCATTTAACAAGAAATATTCACACTAAAAAGCAAAACTAGCAAATAGTTGACTGACCAGGATGAAAAACTGACCGATTATTGAAAAATTTGAGAGGATGAGATATAATATTTAGAGTATGCCTCAGAAAGTTATAACAGATTATGGAGAGATAATATCGATCTTTAAAATATGCAAGTTATACACATTAAAGCTAAATATAGTGTACGATAACAACAAACTCAATGGAACGATAAGTAATATATCAGAATATATAATGACTCTAGAAACTGATTTTGAGATACCGTCATCAGTTAAATCTGTTGATATATCTTTCGAGTTGAACAAGGAACCATATCATTTTAAGTCTGAAGTTGTCAAAATATCAGGCAAAGAACTATCAATACTCATACCATCACAAGTTGAAATATGGATACCAAGAAAATACGAGAGAAGCCTTTGCTACGGCAAAGTGTTTTGTAACATAAATGTTATAAGGGATATCTCACAAGAACTAAGAACAAAAATACAATCAATGCCACCTAGACTTGCAACTATATTCAATGAACTATCAAAAGATACACCACAAATACCACTTATAATAAAAATGGTAAACACCGAGCTAAAAGGAATATCAAACATAGGTGAATTATTTTTACACAAACAAGGAGAAAACCTGCCTTTGCCTGTTATAATAATATCAAAATACAAAAAATCTCTACTTATTGAAGACACCCAAGATCCTAAATCTTACTATAAAAAGTACTTTGGAGATGATATAATACCTTTCACGAAATTTATGGAGGATCTTAATTGGAACAGTAGTAAGATAGAAGAAGAAATAAAAAAGTTTATCATATTTTTCCAAAAAAATAACATAAAAAGTATATGTTATGTACCAATATTCCTATTTGAGAATACTGTAGGACATATAAGAGTAGCAAGCTTACTTGACAAGGTAAGTAAATCTTTAACAATAAGAGATGTATTTTACATAAGATCATTGGGAGATATAGTATCAGAAGCATTAGCAAAGTACAAACTATTTTCACTAGCTCAAAATTCAGAATATCCACTTCCTGTTCATGATATAAGTATAGGAGGAATAAAAGTAGAAATAGAGCAGTATCTATCCAAGTTTCTTGAAGCAGGTACTAAAGTTAAGCTAAATATAAAGTTTAACAACGGTAAATCAATATCAGTAAAAGGCAAAGTACTGAGAATAGATGCCCAAGAAGAAAAACTTTTCTTAGCAGTTGAATTTGAGAATCTTGACAAATCAGACGAAGTTATAATATCAGACTTCATTAAGAAAAATAAGGAGTAACATATGGCAATAAAAAGAATCGAAAAAGAAAAAAAAGAAGCATATCAGCAGTTATCTCATCCATTAAAAGAAGAAATTGAAAACATAAAAAAACAAATACAAAACATAGAAGTAAGTAGCTTAAGAGGTGGAAACCTAGGAAACTACAAAAATTTTCTTCTCGCAAGCTTATACACTGACATAGCGATATCATATATAAAGATGAATAGACTAAGTATGCACACTATGGATATTAAACAGGACGAATTACTAGAAAATGCTAGAAAAAACTTGTATAACGCCATATCAGTGTTAGAAAAAATAGTAAGTGACGTTTTAGATGGGGACTTAAACGAGATAAGCGATAGACTTAAAGGTACGGAAAAAATGACACCATATAGAAAGTTATATTTGCTTAAGAAGATAGAATTAACACTAAAAATATTATCAGAAGAGCTCGAGGGAGGAAAATGGAAGTATAAACTGCTCGAAATGTTTTCAAAACTTGCTGTTGTCGCCAAGAATTGTATAAACTTTAGAGAGTATACTGGTATGAATCCTATGGACCCTAATTATAGATATTATAACGAACTAATAGCATACGCAAAAGATTTATTGAGAAAGTCTGCAGACGAATATAGAGAAAAATATGAAATATCAGGACACGAAATAAGTGACATGCGTAAGGCTCAAGAACATCTTAAAGCTATAATGCGTATGAACAATGTACTCGGGCAATACGAAGAATCAAAAGAAATAAAGAAAATAATAGACAAATGGTCACAAAAAATGGAAGAAGACCTAAAAATAAAAGAAAAGAAAAAATAGTTTATGAACAGACTACCATTTGATAGAATTATAACATTTACTGTTTTATCACTCATAATCATAGGTCTTGTAAATCTATATAGCGCCAGTTACTACTTCGACAAATCTATATTTCTAAAGCAAGCAATATGGGTAATAATAGGATTTACCATAATGATAACATTATTCTTCACGAAGTATGAAACTATGATAAACTCTTCGTTGATAATCTATGTATTTTTCACACTTCTGACCATACTAACAATCTTTATAGGAAGAGAAATAAGAGGAACTAAAAGCTGGTTAAATATACTCGGAATGGGAATACAACCTTCAGAATTTTTAAAAGTCGGGGTGCTACTTCTAGCCACTAAATACCTAACAATCGAAGGTGTCGATCCAAAAAAATTTTCAACTTTTGTTATAGTTTCTTTGATATTCTTAGGTCCCGTTGGAATAATAATGCTACAACCAGATCTAGGAATGGCTATATCATATTTTCTGCTATTCATAATATTCTCATTGTTAGCAGGCCTAAATCATAGGTATTTACTCATGCTGATATTTATAGGATTTTCACTAGGATTTTTCCCCTTTTTCAATGCCTATGTTGATTTTCTACAAAAGTCCAACATAATACAAAACTTATCAAAAACACTAAAAGTACTAATATCAAAAGAATTTGCTTACGCTTTATTAGCATCATCAATCTTCATATTTGTAACTTCCTTTATAATATCAAGATTCGCAAAAGATAGAGTTAGAATGATATTTGGTATTCTAATATTAATATTTTCACTAGGTTTTTTAGCAGGCAATATTGCATATAATAAACTTAAACCATATCAAAAAAACAGATTAATGGTATTCTTTAGTCCCGAAATAGATAGACTTGGAGCAGGATATAACGTAATCCAATCAGAAATAGCAGTAGGTTCGGGAGGATTATTCGGAAAAGGATTTATGAAAGGATCTCAAAATAAATTGAATATACTACCAGAAAGACACACTGACTTCATATTTGCCGTACTCGCAGAGGAATGGGGATTAGTAGGAAGCATTATTGTCTTAATACTCTTCCTAATATTATTCTTTAGATTACTTTGGCTTATAAGTAACTCAGAAAACCAAAAAACATATCTATTACTAAGTGGTACAACATCAATAATATTTGTAAACTTCAC
This sequence comes from Brevinematales bacterium, assembly GCA_026415355.1. Lineage (NCBI taxonomy): Bacteria > Pseudomonadati > Spirochaetota > Spirochaetia > Brevinematales > Brevinematales bacterium. The sequence continues at coordinate 45,031 of JAOAHF010000015.1, read as the reverse complement.
TATAAACATGCTCATGGTTCTAGGTCTAGCACCCGTAACAGGATTACCACTACCGTTTATGTCCTATGGAGGATCATCTATAATAACCAATCTAGCACTTATAGGTATAGTTAATAACATCTACAGAGAAAGATTTATACTATACTAGTATTATCCATAATCATCAGTAAGCATATATGCCTAATTTCTCTCTCTTTGCCTTATCTTCTGCATTCAGTATTCTGTAGTAATATGCACTTCTCTTTTTTAACATATAAGGTCTTGCTAAACCATTTCTAACCATATATTCATTAACTAACATATTATCATACCATACCCATCCTAGATTCCTTTTATATCTATCAACATCTTCTATATCAACCAATACAGTTTTGTTCAGTATTAATCTTCTAAGCTCATATTTAGCTTCATTCCCGAGTCTAATTAATGAGTTAGGTGGAATTCTTATGAATACATTATACTCTCCAGCAACTTCAACTTTCGTAGTATCTCTCTTAAACTTAGCATTCCTCTTAGTCTCAGGAGCATCTATACCTAATAGTCTTATATCGTAGTATTTACCATCTTTCGTTCTTATTGTTATAGTATCCCCATCTTCAACATCAACCACTACCCCTTCTAATCTAACTCCATACAAGATCAATGGTGTAAATAAAAATAAAAATAAAACTAAAAAGATAAATAAACTTATCTTCTTCATAATAGTTATTGTAGACAATACACAAAAGCTCTTTCAATAAAAGAGAAACTTCCAAAATATAAAGTATCACAAACAAAAGAATATTGAAAGGAGATAAGCGTATTTTTAGAATTTCAGGTAACAGGTAATAGGAGGTATGATATGAGAAGATTACTATCTATAGCCCTGATATTTACTTTTGCTTTTTCGCTTACCACCATTGCTAAAGATTTTGACACTGGAAGCAAGAGCGTGAAACTAATTGAAGTAAAAGGTAGAAAAGGAACGCTTGAATTTACAATAAAGGTAAGTGATTTGAAAAAGTATGTTAGTGAAATGGTTGAAAGAGTCAAAAAAGAAGCTCAAGATCCATCTCTAAAGGGTATGAAGAAAAAATCTGCAGAAGCAAGAGTAAATCTGTACCTAGAAAAACAGCAAAATCTAGCAACTAAACCCATATACTCTCTAGCGATCGGTGGAACTATGAATGGATGGAATCCAGCAGAAAATCTAATGAAGAAAGTAGATGAAGACACCTGGAAGTTAAAACTAGAGGATGTAAGATTAGGAGATTTTATATACAAATTTGTCATCTACCATAAAAACCCTCTTGACAAAGATTTTAATAACCAAAAAGATATGACTTGGATTGAAGATCCATTCAATCCCAATAAACAACCAGATGGATTTGACGGTTTTAATAGCGTTTTAGATCTATCAAAATTTAAAGAGTAAAATTTCAGGGGTAGACTTTACCCCTTTTTTATTGTAATTTTCCTTTCCTTCTCGCTTATGTGCTCTATTTCAATAACAAATAAATCAAATTCTAAATCAATGTTAATCTTATTCCATTCAATGAGTTTTATTGCTTTCTCATCCTTCAGATAGTCAAGAAATGTTTCATAATCTACAAAATTAATATTCTCAATCCTATATAGATCTAAATGATATATCCTAACTCTACCTTCATAAACGTTTAACAAAGTGAACGATGGACTTGAAACATCTTCTTCACTAATGTTGAAATACAAACAAAAACCTTTAACAAAAGTAGTTTTACCACTACCTAAATCACCAGAAAGAACAACAATATCTCCTTTTTTGGTAATACTGGCAAATTCAAAAGCAACTTTTTTCGTGTCTTCTTCAGATTTTGTTATTGTTTCAAATAATTTCATGATAGTGAGGATATTTTGAAAAGTTTGCTCTCCACTGGCTATATATGATATCCATAATCTTCTTTGCTACCGTGTGAGTCTTAAGATCCAATTCATTACTAAACATTGGTTTTTCCTTACCCAAAACACAATTTATAAAATGTCTCAACTCCCTTTTAAGAGCATCTTCTTTTTTAACAAAAACTTTCTCTATGAATGCTTCTTGAACATACTTTATTTCATCCTTATTCAGTATATAATCTGAAGACGCTTGTCTATATATTGTTATATCCTGAGTAGAGTAATCAATCTCAATAAATGACCCTTCTTGAGATATCTGAAGGATTCTCCTTTTATTCTCCGTTACCCTACTAGCAGTAATATTTGCTATAGTCTCATCAGAAAATACTATTGTAGCATTTGCAACATCTTCATAATCAGAGTAAACTTTTATTCCAGAAGCACCAATGTATATAATATCCTTATTACCCTTACCTATTACATTCAATACAATATCTAAGTCATGAACCATAAGATCAAGAACTACACCAACATCTCTTATTCTAGTATTCTTTGGTCCCATTCTTCTTGCTTCTATAAGTAATGGTTTTGTTACTATATTCCTAAGCTCTTGAACTGCCCCATTATAACGCTCTATATGACCTACTTGTAATACAACGTTATACTTTGACGAAAGATCTATTAACTTCTTGGCATAATTAATACTTCTAGTTATAGGTTTTTCAACAAGTACATGAACCCCTCTCTTTATGAATTCAGAAGCAATATAGTAATGTAAAAACGTAGGTACAGCAACTACCACTGCATCAACTCTACCAAAAAGGTCTCTAACATCTCTAAAATATTTAGTCTTATATCTATCTGCAATCTCATAACCTTGCTTCTCATTAATATCACAAACCCCAACAAGATTAACGTCATCCATCGAAGCAAGAGCATTCACATGATACCTTCCCATATGTCCTACACCTATAACAGCAACACTAACCTTACTCATACTACCTCTTATACTCAGCTCTAACGGTTGTTTGTAATCCACCCCTTATAGTAAATTTAGCCTCTATCTCCATTTTCAAAGGCTCAACAAGTTTAACCAAATCGTCAAGTATCCTATTAACTACATGTTCATAGAATATACCAACATTCCTGTAAGAATGTAAATAGTATTTTAAAGACTTTAATTCCACACATTTCTTGTCAGGAATATACTTTATTGTTAGAGTGGCAAAATCAGGTAATCCACTCCAAGGACAAACCGATGTAAATTCATTAGTAGTTATGATAATCTCTATAGGTTTACCTTGATACTCATATTCAAACGTCTCAAGAATATCAACATCTATCTTATCAACCCCATATATATCAAATCTCCTACTTTTGTATCTATCAGGATTACTAATCATAAAACCTCCAAGTCTTAATTAATTATATACAACTCATACACTGCATTAAAATTTCAGAAATAAACCAAAAAGCATATTGAAAAAAAAATAAAATATCCTCCATAATATCCTTATGGAGGGTATATGGATATGCTAAAGAAGTTTTATTATACAATCATAATGATACTACTCTTATCCCAGATAGGCTACTCAATGCATATAGCGGAAGGTATACTAAGCCTAAACTGGGTTTTATTATGGATAGTTTTTGCATTACCCTTTGTTGTATGGTCTTTAATAATAGTCATCAATAATTTAAAAAGCAAACCAAACTATATAGCAGTATTAGCACTAATAGGAGCCCTTGTTTTTTTGATAACATCACTTGCCATTCCATCACCAGTTGCTGGATCGGTATCTCATCCTGCTGCTACTGGTATTTCAAGCATAATACTAGGCCCTATAGTATCTGTATTTCTAGGTTTCATAACACTATTAATCCAAGCATTATTTATGGGACATGGTGGTATAACTTCACTTGGAGCAAACGTATTTTCAATGGCTGTAGTAGGTTCATTTGTAGCATTTGGTCTTTATAAATTATCAAGACTGATAAAACTACCATACATAGTAGCAGGGTTTATAGCAGGATTTTCAGCAGATATATCCACATACCTTACAACAGCATTACAACTAGCTCTTGAGTTTCATGGTAATGAAACATTACTGAATGTTTGGATGACACTGTTTGGTATGTTTTTACCTATACAATTACCAGTATCTATAGTTGAGGGAATAGTAGCCGGTGTAATTATAAATATGTTTATAAATAGAGCAAAAGAATACATAGATCCTATAGTTGAATCAAAATAAGGAGGTTGAAATATGAAAAAGCTAAAAATATTACTAGCCATACTATCATTTATGATAGTTTTCAGTTTTACACAGTCGTACACATACCAAGTCACAAAAGAAACTCAAACAGTAGATATGAAACCTGGAGATGAAGAAAAAGAAAAATGGGGAGCATTAGATGAAATAGTAATAGAAAAGTATGCCTCAGAAAAAGGTAAAGAACCAAAACCATTTATCGAACTGGAAGGAGATCTAATACTGCTAGCTTTCTCTCTACTCTCAGCAATAGCAGGTTTCTTGATAGGATACTACTCAAGAGTAATTTTTTCAAAGGAAAAAAAGTAAATACAAGGGGGATTTGTATCCCCCTAACTACAATTTTATCAAATCCTCTAACAAGATTATTTACTTGTAGTTATAGTCAACTAATCACTGTGTTTCGCTTTACCACCACTTACAGTAGCCTGTGCTGCAGCTAATCTTGCAATAGGAACTCTGTAGGGAGAAGCACTTACATAATCCATACCCACCTCATAACAGAATTGAATTGATCTTGGATCACCTCCATGCTCACCACATATACCTACTTTAAGATTATGTTTTACACTTCTACCTTTATTTATCGCTATTCTAATAAGTTCTCCTACTCCTTTAGTATCCAATGTTTTGAAAGGATCATCTTCAAGTATATTTGAGTTTTTATAAGCGTCTATAAATTTACCTATGTCATCTCTTGAGAAAGCATAAGTCATCTGAGTTAAATCATTAGTACCAAATGAGAAGAAATCTGCTTCTTTCGCAATCTCATCGGCAGTCAATGCAGCTCTTGGTACCTCTATCATAGTACCAAACTTGTATTCAATATTTATTCCAATTCTATCCATAGTCTCCTTAGCAACTTTTTCAAGTCTTTTCTTCAAGAGAGTGAATTCTTTCAATTCACTTATTATAGGTAACATTATCTCAACTATAACATTTCTACCATTCTTCCTCAAATTACATGCAGCTTCAAAAATCGCTCTTATCTGCATCTCATATATCTCTGGATACACAACCGCAAGTCTAGACCCCCTAAATCCCAACATTGGATTAAACTCTTTAAGTTGTTCATACCTAGTTTTTATTTTCTCAACTGGTACACCAAGCTCTTTCGCAACTTCTTTCATTTGTTCTTCTTCATGTGGCAAAAACTCATGTAATGGTGGATCAAGTAACCTTATAGTGACAGGTAAACCTTCCATAATTTCAAACAGTTCTTCAAAATCTTTTCTCTGAAATTCTTTAAGCTTTTCAAGTGCCTTAACTCTATCTTCATAGGTATCAGAAATAATCATACTTCTAAAGTATAGTATTCTTTCCTTTTCAGGCCCAAAGAACATATGCTCTGTCCTAGCAAGTCCTATTCCTTCAGCACCAAACTCTCTTGCTTTCCTAGCATCTTCTGGGGTTTCTGCGTTTGCTCTAACACCTAACTTTCTATATTTATCAACCCAACTCATAAACTCAGCAAAATAACCTGTTATTTCACCTTTTGTAAGTTTTAATTGACCTTGAATTACATAACCAGTTTTACCATCAATAGTTATCCAATCACCTTCTCTTATAGTATATCTGCCATCTTTTGTTTTAGCTACTTTAGATTTTTCATCAACAATCAAGTCTTCGCATCCGACAATACAAGGTTTACCCATACCTCTAGCAACCACAGCGGCATGAGATGTTAACCCTCCTCTTGCAGTCAGTATTCCTTTAGAAGCATGCATTCCACCAATATCTTCAGGAGAAGTTTCTGGTCTTAGGAGTATAACTTGCTTACCTTTTTTAGTCCATTCTTCAGCATCTTTTGCGAAGAATACAACTTGTCCAGTAGCAGCACCTGGCGACGCTGGAAGCCCTTTCACTATAACTTTATCATCGTACTTCTCAGAAGGATCAATCATAGGATGTAATAATTGATCTATATGAGAAGGTTGAACTCTCATTATAGCTTCTTCTTCTGTTATTATACCTTCCTTAACCATATCAACAGCTATTCTAACTGCAGCAAATCCTGTCCTTTTAGCAGATCTAGTTTGTAATAAAAATAATTTCTTTCTTTCAACAGTAAATTCAATATCTTGAACATCCTTATAGTGTCTCTCAAGTAGCTCAGCAACCTTAATAAGTTGATCATAAACTTCGGGAAGCCTCTTTTTGAGCTCATCTATCTTCATCGGAGTTCTTATACCCGCAACAACATCTTCACCTTGAGCATTAGGCAAAAACTCTGCATAAAATTCTTTATCTCCATTATTAGGATTTCTAGTAAATCCAACACCCGTTCCTGAATCTTCTCCCATATTACCAAATACCATCTCAACCACATTAACAGCAGTACCAAGTAATCCCCTAATTTCGTTTATCTCTCTATATTTTATAGCTCTCTCATTCATCCAAGATTTAAACACAGCTTCTATAGCCATATCGAGTTGTTTCCTAGGATCTTGCGGAAACACAAATCCATGTTTTTTATAAACTTCCTTATATTTTTCAACAATATCTATTAAATCCTCTGCGCTTAACTCACTATCAAGATGTACCCCCTTTTGCTTCTTCTTATTTTCGAGAATTTCCTCAAATTCATTTTTATTTATTCCTAATACAACATCTCCAAACATCTGTATAAACCTTCTGTAGGCATCATATGCAAACCTTGGATTATTAGTCAACTCAGCTAATCCCTTAACACTCTCATCATTTAGACCTAGATTCAGTATAGTATCCATCATACCAGGCATAGATACAGCAGCACCTGATCTAACAGATACAAGAAGAGGATTTTTTGGATCTCCAAATTTTTTACCCGTAGTTTCCTCAAGCCTTCTCAGATGCTCTTCTATTTCTTCAATTAATCCTTCTGGATACTTTCTGTCATTTTTATAATAGTAATCACAAACCTCAGCAGAAATAGTAAATCCAGCCGGAACTGGCAACCCTATATTTGTCATTTCAGCGAGACCAGCACCTTTACCCCCTAGTATATCTTTCATTTTTCCTGTTCCCTCAGCCTTACCTTTTCCAAAGAAATAAACATATTTTTTATTCTTAGCCATAAATACCTCCTAGTAATTCTAGGATATATTTTAAATCCAAAAAGTTTTTTATCAATAGTTTATCAAATTTAGGTTACCTTAGACTTCCTAGGACACTAAGTTAAAAATGTTGAAAAGTTGAACAATAATCTCATAAATTAATTATGAATTTGAGAGGTAATATATGGCTAAAATCGTAATGTTCGAAATAAAGGAAGATTGGGAAAAGTCATTTTACAAAAAAGAGCTAAAAGGTAATGAAATCAAATTCTTCAAACAAACGGCCCAAGAAGTATCTGTTGAAACTTATAAAGAGGCTGAAGTTATATCAACCTTCATATATTCAAAAGTTTCAAACGATATAATAAATAAGCTCCCAAAACTAAAGCTTATAACAACAAGATCCACAGGCTTTGATCATATTGATTACAGTTACGCAAAATCAAAGGGAATAGCCGTATCAAACGTACCAAACTATGGAGAAAATACTGTAGCAGAACATACATTTGCTCTAATATTATCTTTATCAAGAAACATTCACAAAAGCTATGTCAGAACAATAAGAGGAGACTTCTCCATAGAAGGATTAAGAGGATTTGATTTGAAAGGTAAAAGAATAGGAATAATAGGCACAGGTAGAATAGGACTTCATGTAATAAAAATGGCTCTAGGATTTGATATGGAAGTAGTTGCCTATGATAAAAACCCAAATACACTTATGAGTAGTTTATTAGGATTCAAGTACGTGAGTTTCGAAGAACTTATATCAACATCAGATATAATATCTCTACATATACCTTACTTCCCAGAAGTACATCACATAATAAATATAGAAACTGTTAAGAAAATGAAAAAAGGAGTAATCATAATAAACACATCAAGAGGCGGACTTATTGATAATGATGCACTTATATATGGTTTGAATAAAGGTATAATAGCAGGAGTTGGATTAGATGTAATAGAAGGAGAAGAAAGCCTTATGAAAGAAGATACAATTCTAACAAACCCTTCAGACTATTCAAAACTCATAACAGCAGTCCAAAGCAATATACTGCTACATAGAGAAAATGTAGTGTTCACACCACATAACGCATTCAATAGTATCGAAGCCGTCAGAAGAATAGCTCAAACTACTGTCGATAATATAAAATCTTTTCTAAATAGTAAACCCATAAACTTAGTCAATAAATAGATATGAATTTTAGTATTACCTATAATTTAGCAAAATAAACTCATATTAAAAATAGATCATAAAAAGAATAACAGAGTTTACACTTATAAAATTCTAATAGAACAACATCTTCTGAAGTTCATAAACTTGATTTCGAATCAAATTTAAATCATAATATTCCTAAGGGGGAATATAATTTTTCTCCGTATGAAAAAAACAATACTATCTATCTTTATAATCATAGGAACTTTAAAAAGCACATTTGCTTTGCAAAACCAAACTATAGCAGTATTGCCAACAAGTACAAATGATACAAGAAACTGCATGATAATTGAAACAGAATTAGCAAATTCAAGAAAAGTAAACATAAAGTATTTCATTATAGAAAGTTTAGAAAAAGACTTCGATCCTATGGCATTTATGTATAACCAAAAAATATCTGGACTTGTTATAATAAGCAACAATGAAGTTTTTTTATTCTCAACAAAAGGATTAATAAAAAGCATCCGTATTAACAATATAGAGGAAATTTCCTTTGAAATACTAAATGCTTTTCCTCCAAAAGAACAAGAAAAAATCATCAAAGAAATTGTCGAAATAGACTACATAAGTCCCCTCGAAGAAAAAAATCCTAAACATAGTATCAGATTATCCCTAGGATATTCAATATCACAAATCGAATATATATTCTTAACTAACTTGCCTCAGCAAACTATAAACTTTAGTCACAGAAACTTACCAAGATATACTTTCAGCATAGGATATGAAATTGATACAAGATATTTTTCAGGATCTGTAGGGTTAATTTACTGTACAGATTTTGATCACGGAGACTTTGGATCTTTCCTATCAGGAGGAATATCGTTTTTTAGGGGTTTCTTATTGCTGGGTACTGAAATAATACTACAAAAAACCACTTTCAATCCTTCAAAAGCAACTACAGAATACAACAATTCAATTAAACTTGGGGATTTATTACCAAACATAACTAATATATCTTTCATAGAACTGTACACATTACCTATAATAAAGTTTAAATTCTCTAAGAATGACTCACTATCATTATCTCCACTAATTCTTTTTTCTATAAACTTACCTGTAGATGGTGTAGAATTCAGAGACGACCTAGTAATACCTAATAGAGGAACCCCACCGCCAAGATTCATAGGAATAAATATATCATTTGATATAGGAATCTCTGAGAATGTAATTTCAGGTATAAACATGAAGTTTTTATTAAACTCAATAAACAGAGAAGGTTACATAGATACTTCTTTGCTGTTCACGAAAATGGGACTTGGACAAACTCTTATAAATCTCAAATACAAATTATAAATCTAAGGAGCAAAATATGAAAAGAACAATCTACGCATTCTTACTCATATTCACCATCAATTTGCTTTCTTATTCACAGAACAAATGGAAACTCGGAATATTCAACATAGAAAGCTATGACAAAATAGGAAGCTCCATAGCAAATAGTATAAAAAAATCCTCATTACTAATTCTATCAAGAGAATTTAACACATACGACATTAACACCAACTCAACATCTAGAGAATTCACTCTAAAAAACTCAATAAAAGAGAAAATTGATTTTTCAATATACGGACTAATAATCCAAATTAATGACAAAGAATACAAACTTGTGTTACAGTTAATTGATGTTGCTAACGCAGAAATTAAACTAAGTAGAACATATAAATTTGAGTATGACCCAGAAAAGATATTTGAAACTATTGATTCAGTGGTAGTTGATTTTAGTAAAGGTGTCAATGAACAATTACCCCAATATGATGAAAATTTAGCAGAAGAGTACAGAAAAATAATAGAACAAAGAACTACAAATGTTAACGTACCAGGAAAGTTCCTATTAGGAGCAAGTGCGACATTTTCGTTTTATGATATCGGAATTAGTTCACTACATCTTGGAATTACCTTTAAATACCTGAACAATTCAAGCGGTGGTATTTTTAATGAGGGGTGGTTCGCGAATATCAATTTCCCTGACATAGTAAGCAGAATTTCTCTATCGACTACAAACATTAGCGATATTTTCATTGGTAAAGAAATTAGTGCTTCTGTGGGCAGTAAAATATTTGATTTTATTGGAGTGGGGATAGACTTTCTATTGCTTAGACAAACTATTAAAAAAGGATTTCAAGAAGCAGAAATACACACTAAAACTTTAGCTTTCATCCTAAGACCTTTGCTCTACTTTAATATAGAACCCCTAAATATCTTTTTAACATTAACACAACTATCAGATTATGAATTTAGTACATCTATTAGCATAATACCTCAAACAATACAAGAAGAGTACAAATATACTTCTCTAAAACTAATAGGAAACTATAAAATAACGAAAGATATATTCTTAGAAAACAATCTTCTTATTGAGAGATTAGAGATAAGAGAAAAATCTTTCAGTACTCCAGTTAGGTATTCTACTACCATTAATACGAGTGTAGAAATATCAGTTTATAAATCATTCTCATTCTAGTAATGATTAAGACAAAGATAGCTTTTCAAACTTCCTTCTCTCTAACAACCTAACACTACCAAATATTCAAGTAATAGAATGAAGTTTAAAAATTTGATAGCACAACCTAAACTAAAATACCTTAATATACTACTGAGAAACTTTAAAATTTCGTAAACCAACTTTTTGAATTAAATCCTTAAACTCTATTGGTAAATCAATTTCAAAAACCATCATTTTATCTTGATTTGGATGTGGAAATACTATTTTTCTAGAAGTTAGAGGAATAAAACCATCAGGTATATTAAATTTAACTTTATGCTCTCTGATATTAACCCCATACAAAGGGTCAGCAACTATAGGATGATTTATACTCTTGAGATGTACTCTTATTTGGTGAGTTCTACCAGTTATTGGTCTTGCAACAACTAAAGAAAATTCTTCATTACAATCTATAACCTCAAATTCAGTAATAGCCTCTCTACCATCCAAAACTATTGCCATCTTATGTCTATTTTTAGGATTTCTACCTATTGGTTTATCTATTACAAAGTTTCTCTCAGATATTTTACCACATACTAATGCCCAATATTCCTTATGTACCAACCTATTCTTGAAGAAAGAAGATAACCTAAAATGTGACTTATCGTTCAAGGCAATCACTATAATTCCGGAAGTTTCTTTATCAAGTCTATGAACTATACCAGGCCTTATGTATCCACCAACTGTTGAAAGTCTATCCTTGAGGTTGTAAAGAATAGCATTAACAAGAGTACCACTCCAATGACCAGGAGCAGGATGAACTACCATATTATACGGCTTGTTAACAACTGCTATATCTTCATCCTGATATATTATCTCAATACTTATCGGTTCAGGCTCTAAATACGTCTTTTCAGGTTGTATATCTTCAAATTCAATCACATCACCAAACTTAACTTTATATCCAAAATTTCTAATTTGCCCATTTACATAAACAGTACTAATCTTTGACTTAATCTGACTCCTAGTAAATGGTACGTACTTTGATATAACAACATCTACTCTGTGTCCCTCATCATACTTTGAACAAACTATCTTCATAGGAGTTTGTATTTTAAATAAACGTAATATAAGCAAGACAATTAAAATTTAGCATAGAAACAAACCTTAAAAAAAATCAAAAGTTGTACCCAAGAAACTAAGCATTTCCTGAAAGATAATAAGTCTTTGATTTTAAAATCGTGTATGTAAGTGTTTACTTTATAAAACAACACTCAGTTATTTAGAATTAAGCTATGGACAGAGCTATAGTTTTACATTCAGGTGGTTTGGATAGTACCACTGCTCTATTCTGGGCCAGAGAGAAGTTTGATGAAATAGTAGCACTTAATATACTTTACGGACAAAAGCACTCTATAGAAACTTTTCTATCAAGGAAAGTATGTGATGAATTTGAAATACCAAGAATTGAGATAGATATATCAAGTTTAAAATTTCTACTATCAAGCTCATCTTTAGTAGGTAAACATGAAATTACCGAAAAGGAATACCCTGATAGGGGTATAATCTCAACATATGTACCTATGCGAAATACTTTATTAGGTATAATAGCGGGAATAATAGCAGAAATAAGAGATATAGAAAATATAATCCTAGGAATACACGCAAGTGATAATCCAAACTATCCAGACACTCGTCCCGAATGGGCTAGTGCTCTTGAAACAGTGTTAACCGCAGGTTCGAAATTTGCATTCGAAGGCAGAAGATTAAAAGTTCATACACCATTTATAAATCTCAAGAAAAAAGACATAATTAAAATAGGAAAAGAACTCAGAGTACCTTTTGAATTGACTTGGAGTTGTTACTCACCTAGAATACTAGGACACATAATAAAACCTTGTATGGAATGCCCCTCCTGTAATTCTAGAAGAAAAGCATTTGAAGAGGCGGAAGTACCAGATCCCTTAGGATCTATTGAAATCTAGGTTTATAACATAATCCGTTTGCTGAGATAAAAACATATTGTGGGTAGCCATTATACATGTTTTACCCATACTCTTTACTAAATTATAAAACAGTGAAAAAACTATCTCCGAGTTTTTAGGATCAAGGTTGCCAGTAGGTTCATCAGCAATAATTATATCAGGATCATTTATCAATGCCCTTGCAATACTAACTCTTTGCCTTTCACCACCAGAAATCTCATCTATATTTCTATGAATCTTGTCTCCGATGCCTAGAAAATCAAGCAATTCTTTTGCTCTATTCAAAACCTTAATCCTATTATAACTACTCTTTAACATAACAGGTATAATAACATTTTCTAAAACTGTAAAACCTTTAAGTAAAAAGTGATTCTGAAACACATATCCAACCTTAGTATTTCTAAACTCAGAAAGACCATCTTCATCCATATTTGTTATATTAACACCATTAACATAAACACTACCCTCACTAACACTATCAATAGCCCCTATGATGTTTAGGAGCGTAGTCTTACCAGAACCACTTTCACCAACAACAGATACAAACTTACCTTTCTCAACTGAAAGAGAGAAATTCCTAAAAACAACAACTTTGCTACCATTACTTTCCAGATACCATTTCGAAATATTATCTAAAACAACGAAACTCATATTATTTATTTTATGCATAATAACATCAATATTACCAATTAACTAAAATCTAAAAATTAGCACAACCTTAACTAATTCTCATAAGATTATTTTTCATTTCAAATGATCTGTAAAATCTCAACCTAATTCAAACATCTAACCTAAATTTATAACCCCCTCCGATCGGGGGTTATCATTTATCTATCAATTTTACCCTTTCCTCGTACCTTGAAAATCATACTATTCAATTTCTCTCTCTGTTCTGGAGTAAGCACAGATATTACGTCGACAAAAGCATTTTTAGTGTTAAGTGAAATCTCCGAATGCAATCTTGCCAGTTGAGAGTTTAGCGACTTAACCTTTGAAAAATCTGGCTGAGATTTTGAAAGTTCTTTAGAAACCTCATACCTTACTTTCATAATCTCAGTAGATACAGTATCATTTCTCTGTTTCATCTGAATCAGTATACTAAATATCTTATCCTGCTGATCTTGAGTTAAGTTCAAATCTTTCGAAAGGCTAAGTATACGCATAAGTTTTCCACCAAACATCTTATCAAAATCAATATCATAACTCATCATCTTATGTTCACCCGCTCTATATTCCATATATGGCACATTTGTGTTAGCAAAAGATCTTGAAAAACCGACTAAACTTAAACCTACCGTAACTGAAGTAATAAACACAAAAAGCATTTTTGAAACACTCTTCATAGACTCCTCCTTTACGTTTTTCTACTCTACATAGATATTAACACAAATCAAAAAGTTACAGACAATAAGCTAAACTAAAAAACTGATATACACAGTTAATATTTATCTAAAAGACAAAAAGTTTCACACCAAATGTTTAGAAAACTAAAAATTCTACTACTTACTTTGCTGAGTTCTACTCAACTGTATCTTTAACTCCATTAGTAGTTTTTTCTTATAGAATGTAACATCCTTAAGAAGCTTATCCAAATCATTTACAAGAATTTTACCATCCAAAGAAATTGTAATATTTTTATCAGCTTCTAGAATCGACTTCAGATATCTCTTACCCTCATCAATAGGATAACCTAAAAACTTTATAAGATCCTCAACTGAAAAGTTGAGCTTAAAAGATTCTTTTGGTTTTATTGGTACTCTATTTTTTTCTATTTGTATCATTATAGCATCATATATCCTAGCATTCGGATCTTTAAGAGCTATATTCGCAAGTTGTCTATATATAGCCCATATTCTATCACTGAGTAACTCTATTATTCTAGTTGCTATTTCAGGTCTAGAATGAACCATAGTCTCAAAGCTTTCTTTCTTTACATACATAAGTTCAACTTCGCCTACTGCCGTTGCTGTAGCGCTTCTAGGTCTATTTTCAAGTATAGACATTTCCCCAAATATATCCCCTTCCTTCAAAACAGCAAGTAAAACCTCATTACCATTTACAAACTTTGTTATCCTTACATTACCCTTAAGTATTACATATGCTTTGTCACCATACTCATGTTCACAGAATATAACTTGATTATCGTGGTATTTTTCTATTGATTTCTGAATATCAACTTCAGGTTCTGACATAGCGATTATAGGATCTATTGACGCCAATTTCATTTTTGCTACAGAAACATAACCACCATCAGGACAGTATTCTATATATTTCTTATAAGCATAAGCAGCCTGTTCCTGCATTTTTTTCGCATAATAATATTCCGCTATGTTAAACAACTGGTAAGGATCTTCATCTGCGTGTGATTTAAATGTTAACTTTGTCAGTGTCGAATCATATTCCCTAAGTTTTTGACTAAAAAATCTTAAGATCTTAACCGCAATAGGAGCACTCTTTTGTATTAAATCCCCAAACTGTGATCTATGTACCGCTAACAGAGAAGTTTCTTCAAGTGATATAACTGTTTCCATATTACTCCTTCTACTCATACACGAAACTACACCAAAAAAGTCCCCTTTGGTTAAAGAAACTCCATCTTTAGTACCTCTTATTATAGGGTCTATAGTCTCAAAAACCTGAACTTTACCACTTTGAATAATATAAAACTCCTCAGGAATCTTATCACCTTCTATCATCACATAACTTCCTGGCTTGTATTTAACCACCTTAAAGGTAATCGCATCTCCCATATTTACAAATATTATAAATAATATACCATTCACTAACAACTAATCAAAGGAAAAGGTTTAAAAATTCACAAGGAATTACCAAACTTAGCTAAAAAACATAAAACAAATTGAAGCTACTTACTAATCTTCAACAAAATCTAAAGCTAAAATTTAGAATTAAAGGCCACGGCTAAAAATCTAGCCGTGACCTAAAAACTACAACCTACCTGTCAAAGAAACCTCAAAGTTTATTCCTTTTTGAGGAAACGCTGCAGGTGAAAGTCCCATACCACCATTTCTTGGGTTAAGATTCCACCACTCTTGATTGAGTAAATTCCTTACAGAAACATTCAAATCATATGAAACATTAGCAAATGTAATAACATTATTGGCTAGTAGAGAAAGATCAACAATCCAATAAGCAGGTAATTTACCCAAAGTTGTAGATAACGAATTACCAGTTCCCGGATCAATCTCACCTACTATGTAATTCAAAACAGATAAGTATAGATTCTCAAGGATCCTGTAAGAAATTATAGCAAAACCTTTATGTTCTGGTATCGTTGGAACGCTGCTATCTACCCAATTTGAATTTGTCGTTGTACCTTGAACTGCAACTTTCCAATATGATTGTAACCCTTTCTGATAGGTATAACCAAGAGTTAGCTGAATATTTTGGAAGAAGGGTAGAGTTATTCTTAGATACTCTTCAACTCCCCATATCCTGACAATAGGAACTTCTATAACACCTACCCCCTGTTCTGGTATGGTAACTTTGAAATTTTCACCATAGTTATAAAACCCTGTAACATAATTTTGTAACCAATCAGAAACTATCTGGAACCAACTGATCTCAAAAGTCCATGTTGAAGCATACTTGAGTTCTTGGACACCACCTATTTTATTTGCTGCACTCCACAATTCAAAAACTGTTGGCTCTCTGAACGCTTTTCCAGCAAGCAATTTGAAAGCAGCACCTTCAAATGGTTTCACTACTATACCACTCCTTGGGTTTAGTTCAAACCTAGTTTGGTTACTTACAAAATAAATATCACCTCTACCACCAAGCGTAAGGAACAATAACTCACTAATTAAAGGAACTTCCCATTGCAAGTAACCACCTAATTTTGTCCAAGATGCTAATTGTTTCTCTACATCAACGTAAGGATGAATATCAATAACATTTGTAGGTCCTGAGACAAGAGTTGAGTAATCCAATCTATTCCAAGATGCCCCTATACCTCTTAGTATATCAATAACAACACCTCCAGTTAATCTGTGCTTTTCAGCAAAATATAACGCAAGCTGTAGCTCTGTTTGGAATCTCAAACTTCCAGGAGATTTGAGATTTGAATAGAAACCTCTCCAAGCTTCAATATCCCCTCTTGTTATGTTAGTATCCTGAGTATTAGTTGCATAACCATTAGGTAGTACATCATTAATATCACTAACTTGTGTATGATTACCCCACAAATAATCTTGCCAAACTCTTTGCTCCAGTTTAAGTTTTAGATAATCCGGTATAATAAAACCTTCAAATCCACCAAATAGAATCCTTTGATCTCTACCATCTTCATCAAAATAATAAACCCATTGTATATCTTGCACTCCTCTACCATCTATTTGGTAGTTATAAACTCCACCCAAATAGAAAGGTCCATAACTTAGTTTAGCATACAAATACCTGTTGTAACCTGTGTCATTATAATCCCACAGTGAGTACTGAGGTCTCCTATTTACGTTAGGTGTTTGAGGTGCATAGATATAATACTTAGTAACACTATCATAGTAATTGGGACCATCTGTAAGGAAAACCCTACCAAAAACTTTGTATTTAAAATCACCAACTTTACCACCGAGTAAAGCAAAAGGAGAAAGAGTATTATACGAACCAAACTTTACACCCGCTCTCATACCATTAATTTTATCTTCTTCATAGGTAACCAAGTTTATTATACCACCTACTGCGTTAGCACCATAAAGAGATGATGCTGGTCCCTGTATTACCTCAATTCTTTCTATATGTGAAAGCGGATAATTATGGCTAATAAAAGATTCACCAGCAATGTTATTATTCATCTCAACACCATCGAGTAAAACGAGAGTAGTATCAAAAGCTCCAACAAATCCTCGTTGCCCACCAAAGAGAAAGAAATCAGGATCATAAACATCTACACCTGGAACAAACCTTAACACCTGATTAAGCTCAGAAAAACCTAAAATTTTCAAAGTCTTCTGATCTATAGCGTAAACAGTAGCAGGCGCTTCTGAAACAGTTTGCTTTTGCTTAGTAGCAGCAACTACTATACTCTCCTCAATCTTGAAAAAGTCCTCTTCGGTTATCTGAGAGTAACCTACACTAATAAGGAAAGAAAAAGAGATAATAAAAATCAAAATTATGAAAATCCTACTCATATAATACCTCCTATTCTTTTATCTTCTGAACTAAAAGTAGAGTAAAATCATCTCTAGGCGGAACACCTTCAGCAAACTCTTCTATCCTATTTAGAACATAAGATAACAACTTTTTTCCAGAATAATTCCTATCAACAGCATCAGCAACTATACTCTTAAAACCATCCAACTCAAGTTCCTTATTAGACAAATTCCTTCTTTCAGTAACACCATCAGTATATAGAAACATTATGTCTCCATCATCAATCTTAAAGTAAGACGATGCACATACATACATATCAGGTTCAAGTATACCTACTATAGCCCCCTGAACATCAGGAATTTCTTTAAACTGCTTTGAGAATGCATTATAAATCACAGGTTTATGGTGCCCACCTGATGCAAAACTCATATTACCTTCTTTATCAACTATTGAAGTAAAAATAGTTAAATAGTTTGCTATAACCTGATCTTTCATATCAGAATTTATTATTCTGATTCTCTCATTTAACCTCTCTATTATTTCAGAAGGATCTTGCTTTTCAAAACTTATGTTAAGTAAAGAAATTTTAAGCATAGTGGTAATCAAAGCAGCAGGAATACCATGCCCTGAAACATCAGCAACATAAAATAAAAGTTTACCACCCGGTACTGGAAATATATCAAAAAAATCTCCACCTATTTTCTCCATAGGTTGAGAATATCCAAATATCACGAAATCATGCCACTTATACCCCCCATTTGGCATTATTCCCTTTTGTATTTTACTCGCAAAATCCAACTCCATTTGTATTATTCTATCTTTCTCTTTTAGCTTCTCATATGCTTCCTGCAACTCTTTAGTTCTCTGAGCAACTAATTCTTCCAAATGCTCACTATACTCTTTTATATTCTTTCTCATTTCATCAAAAGTTTTAGCCAAAACACCAATTTCATCATTAGTCAAAACTTCAACTTTATAATCAAAGTTTTTATTACCAAATGCAACAGCAGCATCCTTTAGTCTAAGTATAGGAGTAGAAAAACTCTTAGCAAAATACCAACTAAAAAGTATTCCAAGTCCTATTAAGAAAATGACAATTATAGTCGATATCACTATATTACCTAACAACTCTCGATTAAGATACTTCATCGTAGTACCAATTCTTATGTAAGAAGCAGGAGCATCTCCTATGAGAACTGGAACCTTAACATCAACACATTGCTCATTTCCATGAAGAACCAAACTCACACTAACATCAGAAGAAAAACCATAACCTATGGAGTCTAGTTTTCTTAAAACCTTGCTAATCTGTTTGTAAGATGTAACTATCTTGTTTTGATCCTTTACAACTTCATCCTTAAACACGGGAGATATAACCTCTCCACTAACATCTTCAAGATAACCGTAAACTATTTCCCTATCACTAGAAACAACATCTTCAATAGCTCTTTGAATATCCAGATACTGAAACCCTGCTATGTAATTAGCAGAAAGAACCGCCATACTCTTAGCAAGCATTCCAGATCTAGTTATTATTGATGTCATCATCTCATTGTTAGATTTAACTATAAAAATAACACTCATTATTAGAGAAATCGAAACTACTATCACCGATATAATTATTGAAAGTTTTGCCCTTATGTTTAGATTAGCAAACATTAGCATACTCACCTCACTCTACAACATTATCTATTAGTCCCAATAAACTTTCATTGATGTTAAGTTTTCTTGCTAGTTCTCTGTTTATAGTAGTAAAAGTACCAACAACCGGAGCTATCTCGATTTTAGATGGTTGAACTTTATCCTCAACTATCTTTCTAACCATCAAAGCAACCTGAGACCCTACGCTACTATAGTTAGGAGAAACACTAAAAAGACCACCTGCTTTTACAAAAGGTTCTGAATAAACAATAGTTGGTTTTAAAAACTTATAACTCTCTGTTATAAAATAAACTATTGAGTTCTTATCAAGCACTGTAGTATCAGGAACCATCCACATAACATCAACATTCTTCGAAAGAGAATTGTATGCTGAAACAAAGTCTTTCGATGAAGGAATCAAAACAGGAACTATTTCAACATCCAAACTAAACTTAACACTATCAACAGAAGGTTGTATGAATAAATTGAAGTAGTCCTTGCTACATATAACACCAACTTTTCTAAAATTCGGATAAACTGTCTTAAAATTAAAGAAAATCGACTCCGGAGGAACTTGAAGAGAAACACCAGTTATATTATTATATTTTTCAATGCCAAATTTCTTGTAGTTTATAACCATACTAAAAACAACAGGAATTTGAACCTTACCAATAAGATTTTCAAGAACGCTAATACCTACAGCAACAACAACATTAGGTCTAAGCCTATTAACTACATCTGGTATCATCTTCATCTGATTAGTATCTCCATGAAAATTGTAAGAGAAAACATTATAACCTTGAAGCGAGTCATATATACCTTTCTCCACCTCTTCAAAAGTAGAAATCTTATCAGAAACTAAAACCAAAACTTCTTTACCTGTTCTCTTAGGAAATGAAAAATCAGAAATATTCTTAATAGGTTCAGGATATACAAATCCACAAAAAGTCAAAAACATCAAAATTCCTAAAAAAATACTCCTAAAAATCATAAATACCTCCTATCTTATCTTTGACAAAACTTTGGGATCATCAGATATATTATCAAATAGCAAAAGACTCATAAATTGTTTAGCATCAGAACTTACAAGAAGCCTCTGAATTTCCCTAATCTTACTAGGACTTTCTTTACCTTGAACAAAGCAAAATACAGGATTAACTATTTCTTTACTAGTGTAAACAACTCTAAGAAGTCCAAAATCAACTGGACTTATTGTTTTAAACACATCAATACTACTTTCAGAAACTATAGCAAAATCTGCCTGTTTAAATTTCATAGCCAAAAGAGCATCCAAATCTTTAGGTACCTTCAAAATCTTTGCTTCGATAGGAACTATTTCTGAAATATCCCTGAAAGAAGATGCTAAAACTCTAGTTGCTATATCCTTTAAACCTAAACCTTCTTGGAATGTAACTATCTTCTTTGCATAGGTAGTTTTTTTATCCTTCTCAAAAACAAAAGCAGCTTCCAAATTTAAACTCCTTTTTCTTGATTGGTATATTACAGAGTTCATTATAAAGTACTCTGGACTATACTGTTTAACAACACTGTTGAAAGAATTGTCATCTACAGCAATAAAGAATTTTAGACCTATCTTCGAAAAAATCCTATTACCCTCAGAGTTTATATCCACTATCCTTCTAAGATTCCCATCAGGATCATAATAAACCAAGGTTTGCCCAAAAGAAATACCTCCAAGTAGCACAATCAATAAGGTTACAAATAACTTTCTCATAACACATTCCTTTCAAACTTAGTCACAAGTATATAAAACACTTAACTCTTTTTCAACATTCTAATAACTGAATTTTTGTCAATATTTCGGTATTTCCTATAGAAGGGTATTCTAAATACCCCATCTCAATAACTGTTTACTAACACTCCAACCAGCTATCAACCCAACATTAATCGTCATACTCAAAAACCAAAGCAATTTTCACTACTTTCCTAAAATCCCTACATTATACTTCCCTTTTAATGTCCCTGAAATTCTACTCTAACTTTATTTCACTCTCACAAATAATCACTAATCTCTAGTAACCATACTATTTATTGTTGACAACACTCTCAAAATAATCTAACAAGATATCACAAACTAATATCTACCATAATTGATCAATTTAACCTTCTTTTTAATTCTTAGCAAACTAATTCAAGAAATTTAGATAAAAATGTAAAAACTAGATTCCTGAAAATTTATAATCCCATTTAACTATCCGAGAATAGTTGTAGGAGGGAATATGATAATACATAACCATGGATATGAAGTTAACATAAAAACATCCGACATCAGGCACTTTCATACAAAGGCACAAAATAAAGAAAGCAACATTGAAGAAAGTTTTGGAGAAGCTTTACTTAAGATTTTCGATGATATCAACAAAAAAGAAACTAAAGCCAAAGAATTACAGGAATTGGCTGTCGTATCTCCTGAAGAAGTTAATGTCCATGAGGTTATCATAGCAGAAGAAGAAGCAAGAATATCACTTCTGTTCGTAAAAACAGTAGTTGAGAAAGGTATATCTGCTTGGAGAGACTTACTTAACTTGAGATAATATGATTAATACAGGCATAAAGTTAGAATACTTTGAACTTGCATATTCTTTAGCAAACAGAGTTAAGGGTGTAGTATCTCCGAACCCAGCTGTAGGAGCAGTAATAGTCAAAAATTCTAAAGTAGTATCCGTTGGATATACTCAACCAAACTATGGTAAACATGCAGAAGTTATCGCTATTGAAAACGCTAAAGTACCTTTAAATGGAGCAACTATGATTGTCACCCTCGAGCCCCACCAGTACCATGGACATAATCCTCCTTGCACGGATAAAATTATCCAGGCAGGAATAAAAAAAGTATTTGTAGGAACTATCGATAAAAATCCCAAAGTAAACGGTAAAGGTATCGCAGCGCTTAAGTCTGCAGGAATCGAGGTTAAGGTAGGATTCTTAGAAGAAGATCTACTTGAGTTAAATGAAGATTTTTTCAAATATGTCGCCACTGGTAAACCTTTCGTAACAGTAAAATACGCTATGAGTATAGACGGGAAATTAGGTACCATAACAGGAGACTCTAAATGGATATCATCAAACTCTAGTAGAGAGTATGTACACTCCGAGATAAGAAGAAAAGCAGACGCAATACTCGTAGGTGTTAATACAATAATAGCAGATAATCCATACTTAACAATAAGATACAAAAAAAAAGAATACCTTTATAAACAACCCTTAAGATGCATAATTGATCCATTTGGTAAAACTCCTATTGATTCAATAGTTGTAAGTGATAATTTACCAACTCTATTTTTCGTTTCAGAAAAGGTAAACAAAGATTTTATAAATTACATATCTAAGAAAGAAAACAAAAAGTATGAGTACGTAGGATTAATAAGTGATAGATTTGCTGATATCTCCGAGATAGTCTCAAAATTAGGTGAAATGAAAATAATAAACTTGTTAGTCGAAGGAGGGGGAGAAATAATAGGTAGCTTTTTCGACAACAATCTTGTAGATAAAGTATATGTATTTATCTCACCAAAATTTATAGGGGGTAAAAACGCCAAAGTCATAGGTGGTAAAGGAATATCCAAGGTAGAAGATAGTATCAGATTATACGATATAGTCGCCATTAGATTTGAAGATGATGTAATGGTAAAGGGTTATGTAGAAAAACCCTATTAAAGATAGAAAATGCTACCTCAAAAAGATATACAAAAAATAATAGATGCATACCAGGAAAGTAATTTCATCAGGTGTGCTCAATTAGGTAAAGGTGTGTATTATGAGCTACCCAATGAAGTAAGAAAACTTGTGGAATTATCCTCTTTCTATACAAGAGGAGTTGTATCAGAAAACCTAGAAACCATATTTGACTATAAATCATATCTTGACATAATTTTATCAAAAATCCTCTTTCTAAGAGGAAATATAAATAAGTATAGATCCATACCCTATAACGTACTATCAAAATCAAATGACAACCTAAGTAAATTATATGCTTTAAAAGAAATAAAAATGTTTGACGAAAGAAACTTCAAAAATATATATATCAACTTGGGCATAATAAAAACTTTATCGGAAAGAGAGGAATATCTAAGAATGTTTCTGGAAAACGACTACAATAGAGCAATAAATTCCATATCCAACATTCTCTCAACAACATCCCATACTGAAATACTATTAGATCTTGCAGATATATGGTACTACACAGGTCAGTATAAAGAACTTTCCGAGCTTTGTTTATCATTATATAAACAAAACAAAATGAATGACTACTTTATATATTTACAAGCATACTCATACTTTTCATCAGGTAAAATATACGAATCTATCAATTTACTTGAAAAACTTGTAAAAATTTATCCTAGAAATCCTAACATAACATACAATCTATCAGTAAGCTATTATAGAATAGGAAATTTTGAGAGAGCACTTGAATTTATAAACTCTACACAGAGCATTCACTCAGCACCAGAAATAAATTTTTTAAAAGGACTTATACTCTACAAGATTGGTAAATTTGAAGAAAGTAAAAACGAATTTATATCACTTCAGTTCCACGAAGAGTATAAATTTTCAAGTGAATATAATATAAGTATATGTGAATATAAGCTAAAAAGATATGAATCTGCTATTAGCAGATTGATAAATCTAAGAAACAGTAATTTTATAGACAAAAAGAATTCTGATGCAATAAACAAAACAATATGGTACATAAAGAGAGAAAGTAGGAAGATACCTTATGCTTTAACGTTTCTTATACTCTTACTTCTTTCATCAGGAGTAGGAATCTTAATATACTTTATTATGAACTACCTAGGACTGAGGTAGTATATGGAAAAAATCAAAATGATGCTAAATTCAATACTTCATGAAAAGAATTTGATAGATAGAACCATACTCTTAAGGTATTATGTAAATGAATACAAATCTTCAAATCCTATATTCCTTTTTCAATTTTTCAAATTAATTTTTAATTACATAAATTCTAAGAACGATTTCGAATTTCTTGAACTCATGATAGACAACTTTTATGACGAGATATGTATGTACGGACACTGGGCAACAAAAGAGTTTAATGATATACTTTCATTTTTCATAGCTACAAACAAAATTTCGTACATAATAAAACTCTCACACTTAGTACCAGAACTAGGAGATAAAAGTACACTAAGGCTGGTAAAAAAATTACTCCAATCTCTAGAAAATAATAAATACGTAGATCCCAAGAATCTTTACATTATCAAAAAATCATATCATGAACTCGATACAAAAATTAGATCAGCAAATAAAAAAGCAGGGATATATCCACTAGATCAAGGAATAATAATTAAATGGAAAAGATTCGAAGTTGTGGAATAGGACAATATAATTATGGAAAATCCAAATAATATAAAACTAAAGCATATACTTAAGATGTACGATAACTTTGGTACAAGATACTTCTGTGAATACGAAGAACTCAAATGTGCTTTCAGAAAAAAGATAAAAGAATACCATCCAGACTTAGCAGGAGATGAAAACAAAGCAAAAGAGATAATCTCTTCATATAAAGAGCTCGAAAAGTTATACAAAGACAAAAATCTTTTCAATGAATATAAAAACCTTTACATATCGTCACAAAACAAACACCCTGAAAACAATCAAAGTAAATATTTCAAATCTCAAAAAGAACAGGTAAGTAGCAAATTCAGAATAACACATATACTGTCTAGAAACAGCAAATTCTTGATACTACTTATAGGTATAATAACGGTACTCATAGCAGGGGATATTCTCATAGGGATGCTATCATTTTTAGTATTACTAACCATACTATGGAGCTATAGAAGAATTTGAATTCGGGCCAGTGGGACTTGAACCCACGACCTCACGCGCCCGAAGCGTGCGCGCTAGCCATCTGCGCTATGGCCCGCTTAGTAAACAGTAAATTCATCAAAAAATATGTCTAATATCTCTCCATTGACAAGTATATTATTGATAAGCTTTTTTAACCTTTCTTTAAGCTCTTCTCTTTCTATAGGTTCATCTAGATCTTCTTTTTTCATAGACGAAACCGTAGTAATAACTATATCTCTAATTTGAAACTTCCTTTGCCCAAGCTCAAGCATAAGTGGATTATTTTTTTCGGGATACGCTATATACATCTTAATTCTCACAAAGTGAGGCTCATCTGTATCTGCTGTGTTTATATTAAAACTACCCAAATCAAAAGTCATAGGAGGAGGTTCTTTTTTTATAGGTCCTCTTGCAACAACTATTTCTTCAGATATTCTTGCTCTCATCTGAGAAACTACAATAAAAGCAACTATTGCAGCTATTATAGCTGCTATAACAAGCTGTAAAACATGCGACAGAATCCATTCTATTATAGATCCGAAACTAAAACCTACTTTCTTAGATTGCTCTTCACTTTCAGGCGTTTCTATACCTATCTCCTCTTTTTCGTCATCACCCATAAACCACCCCCTCAATACAAATTATCGTATCAACAAAATAACTTTGTCAGAATTCTAATTTTGTGCCTGAGGGGACTTGAACCCCTGACCACCGGACTCGCATTCCGGTGCTCTATCCACCTGAGCTACAGGCACTAATACATTACCATTCCACCATCGACAATTATAGTCTGACCAGTTATGTATGATGACATATCAGAAGCTAGAAAAGCAACTACATTTGCAACATCATCTGGTTGCCCCATCCTACCAAGTGGTATCAACTTTAAAACCTCCTGTTTTATATTATCAGGTAAAACTCTAGTCATATCAGTATCTATGTATCCCGGTGCAACAGCATTAACATTTATATTTCTTGATGCTAGTTCTTTGGCAAGCGACTTTGTCAACGCTATAACTCCCCCTTTCGAAGCAGAATAATTAACCTGACCTGCATTACCCATTATACCCACAACAGATGAGATATTTATAATCTTACCATATTGCTGTTTCAACATGTACCTAGAAACAACTTTACATCCATTGAACACCCCTTTAAGATTAGTATTAATAACCTCATCCCATTCTTCTTCTTTCATCCTTATTATAAGAGTATCCTTCGTAATACCAGCATTATTAACAAGTATATCAATCCTACCAAATTCTTTAACAACCTCATCCACAACATTCGAAAATTCATTTAAATTCGCTACATTAAGTACAAAACCTTTTACCTTAACACCATACCTATCCTCTATTTCTCTAGCTACAGATTGCGAAGTTTCAGCTTTAGTTGAAGTAATAGCCAAATTCACTCCAAAAGATGCTAGCTTCTCTGCTATTGATCTACCGATACCCCTAGAAGCTCCAGTAACAAGCGCTACTTTACCTTTTAAATCATTCATAAAATACCCCCAAAAGACAGAAATAGTTTATAAAATATTAGATCAACATAACAACTTATTACAATCAAAAATAGATAAACCTTAAAATAAATACTATGTTGAAAAAGAAAAATAGGTTTCCATATAGTTTTGTCATGAAAGTTAGGGCAACACTAATACTATTGTTAGTTACACTCCTAACTCACCAAGGATACAGTCAAATAGAAAATTTAATACCTGGCACACCTTCATTGGTTGTCAAATTCGAGAGCTTCAAGGAATTCAATCAAAGAATTTCAAATATCATACTTATAATGTTTCCTCGTTCGTATGAAGAGACTCTGAGATCCTTTAAAACATTCTTTGAAGATATTTTCTCGATCGACATAACAGACAAAACCAATCTTGATAGCTTAGGTATAAATCCTAATAAAGAATTCGGATTCGGTTTCAACACAAGGGGACAAGCGTTTCTAATAATACCAATCATAACTAATATCGACGAAAAAATAATTAAATTACAAAATACCTTATACAAATTAAAGTTTACAAGTTTTACATTCCTAAATGAATACATAATAGCAACTGGCAAAGACTTCGAAAAGTCTATATTTCGTTCCAAAATACCTACAAACTACAACGTTTATATATCTAACCCTTTAATTGACTCTATTACCCCATTCAAGATACCAATTGAATTTTCTGAGTATTTTATAACCGTAAAAATAAATACCATAAGCACAAACAAAATTTCATTAACACTAACTCAACAACCCATCATCCTAAGAACAACCAATACCTCGTCAAGATTTGACAATATATCCTACACTTTCCAAAAAGACATGGTCTCAATAATACTTGACATTAAAATGAAACCTATTGATATCATTTCAAATATATCGTTTATCGAGAAAACTATTGACTTAGGTTTGATGTCAATAATAACAAACTTTGAAAACGATATTGGAATATCATCAATTGAAGTATTAACTAACCTAATAGGTCCTTCAACCATATTCATATATGGATACAACAATCCATTGAACAACAGAATAATGTTCGTAGCATCTACTATAGATCAAAACCTTATCATAAGAACAATAGACAAAATAGCAAAAGACATCGCCAAAAAAAGAGATATATTTAAATTTTCAATATTTGACAAAACGTTTTATAGGTTACCTATTAAGGAAAATCATAATTTATACATAGGAGTAATATTCAACAGATTTATAATATCTACTGATAGAGATATTTTGGTAGGATTTATTAGAAACATAGCCAATAATCAAAGAGAAATGGAAGAAGAACAAAGCATCTTAAACACCATCATAAATACTCAACCTACTTTAAACAACACAATAAAATTAAACAATCTTGAGAACTCTTTCGTAAGACAACTATTACCTTTAATAGTTCAAAGTAAAAGAATTGTAATAAAATCAAGATTTACTAATACTTCTGTTGAAAGCTATATAGACATTGAATACTAGATTATCGTGATAGTCTTAATTAAAACCATATAAAGTAACTCAAGTATCAAAAATAACCAGAGTACTGAAAGGTCAAAAAAACCAATCCTTGAAGGTAGATACCTTCTTAAGAAATCAAGTGGTGGCTCAGTTATAATGAACAAAAATTGGTAAACTTTCGATCCTAGCAGATTCGGATTAAACATTACAATCCAAGAAAAAATCACTCTGACAAAAAGTATAAGTTGATAAACTCTCAAAACATTAGCCAAAACAAACAGAACTATATGTAGTGGAGATGTAAATTCAATCATCGCCAAGAATTATCAAAACTCTACTTACAAGATTTCAATTAGATAATCTAAATTTCATCTATGATTCTTATCATAACTCCCTGTCCCTTAACCACTTTGAGGTTATTGATTTCTGACAAAGCTCTAATCAAATCTTTTTCTCTAGAATGATGAGTAACCATAACTAAGGGAACAAACTCATGAGGGCTAACTTCCTTTTGTATTACCGAAGCTATACTTATGTTGTTATCTCCTAGAATTTTTGATATAGCACTCAAAACGCCAGGTTTGTCAATAACAGAAAACCTTAAATAATACCTAGAGTATATGTCTCCTATAGGTTTCACATCTCTATTTTCAAATTCTTTTATTTTATCAACCAACTTCGGATTTGAAATATTCTTTGCTATTTCGATAATATCAGACACTACTGAAACAGCTGTAGGATACCTACCAGCACCTTTCCCATAATACATGGATACTCCGAGATGTTTACTTTCAATCATTACAGCATTGTACTCGTTTCTAACAAACGCTAACTGATTGGTCTTGCTAACCAAAGAAGGATGAACTCTAACTTCAATAGTTCCATCATCATCTAATCTTGATATACCTAGAAGTTTTAAAACAAATCCCATTTCATATGCATACCTAACATCATCAAGAGATACATTTCTTATTCCTTCAACATACACTGAGTTAAAGTCAATTCTTGTATTGAAAGCAAGTCGTGCCAAGACTGCTATTTTGTGCGCTGTATCAATTCCATCTATATCAAGAGAAGGATCAGCTTCAGCAAAACCCAATTCCTGTGCTTTCTTCAAAGCGGTAGGGAAATCCATATTCTCTTCAAACATTTTCGTAAGTATAAAATTAGTAGTCCCATTCAAAATACCCAAAATTTGGCTAACTCGATCTCCAACAAGACCATCACCCAAGATTCTAATTATAGGTATTCCTCCAGCAACACTGGCTTCAAATCCAACAACAACCCCATATTCCTTAGCTAAAGAAAATATCTCGTCACCTTTCTCAGCAAGTAGTGCTTTATTAGCAGTAACAACGCTTTTACCAGACTTTATTGATTTAGTTATAATATCATAAGGTACATCAATACCACCAACTAGTTCAACAACTATATCAACATCTTTGTCATTTATTATATCGTTATAGTCCATAGTCTTGCGAGAGTATAAAATTTCAACACCGCTACCACCAAAATTCCTTGAAGCAACATATTTAAGTTCAATATCAATCCCTGTCCTACTCTTTATGAGATCTCTGTTTTTCTGAAGTATGTCAACTACTCCGCCTCCAACAGTTCCAAAACCAACAACTCCAACTGCTACCTTCTTCATAGTCTCTTGATTTTATAAGAAACTACCAAACCCACACAAACTAAAATTAAATCCCAATGCTAACAAACTATAGTACTACGTACAAAAAGATCAATCAGTTATAACTTCTAAACTCCTACATTGTACTTATCAACAACTCATGAATTACAAAAATTAGAATCTAACAACTATACATCTATTTCTACAACTTCCTTTGCATAAAGTTCTATAAAATTTCTTCGTTTTTTAACATCTTCACCCATAAGGATTGAGAAAATATTATTTGCTTTTATAGCATCCTCAAGTGTTATTTTTAGTAGTTTACGTGTAGATGGGTTCATAGTAGTTTCCCAAAGTTGCTCAGGATTCATTTCACCAAGTCCTTTATATCTCTGAACTGTAAAATTCTTAGATTTTATTTCTTTTATTATCCTATCCTTTTCCTCATCAGAGTATGCATAATAGTGTTTCTGACCCACAGAAATTTTATAAAGAGGAGGTACAGCAGAATATATATACCCTTCTTCAATCAGTTCTTTCATATACCTATAGAAGAATGTAAGTAACAGCGTTCTTATATGAGACCCATCAACATCTGCATCTGTCATTATAATTATTTTACCATATCTAATTTTTGATATATCAAAAGTATCCGCTATACCTGTTCCTATAGCAGTTATAATAGTTTTAATTTCATCATTGTCTAACAATTTGTTAATTCTAGCTTTCTCAGCATTCATTATTTTACCTTTAAGTGGTAATATTGCTTGAAACTCTCTACTTCTTGCTTGTTTCGCACTACCACCTGCCGACTCCCCCTCAACTATAAACAACTCTGTTTTGAGAGGATCTTTCTCAGAACAATCTGCCAACTTTCCAGGTAAAGAGAACGAATCCAAGGCACTCTTTCGTCTAACCAACTCTCTTGCTTTTCTTGCTGCTTCTCTAGCTCTAGCAGCTTCAACAACCTTTTCAAGTATTCTTTTAACTGTATCTAAGTTTTTTTCAAATAACGGCACAAGCTTATCGTAAACAAAATCTTCAACTAGTCCTCTAACTTCGCTATTACCTAGCTTTTCTTTAGTCTGTCCTTCAAACTGAGGCTCTGGAAGTTTAACACTAACTACATAAACTAACCCTTCTCTAACATCTTCACCAGTAATATCTATTTTTGCCTTTTTATCAAGACCTGTCCTTTCGTAAAACTCCATCATCACCTTTGTCAAACCACTTCTAAATCCTGTTAAATGAGTTCCTCCCTCAATAGTCTTTATTGAGTTAACGTAAGAATAACCTATCTCATCATAATCTGTTGTATATCTAAAAGCAATCTCAATAAATAAAAGTTTTCCACTAGAAAGTTCTCTTTCTCCATGAATGTAAAAGGTATCTGAAATAGGTCTCATTTCTTCTGTTAAAGCATTAACAAACTCTACTATTCCTCCTTCATAATAAAATACATCTCTTCTCTCTTCTTTTCTCCTATCTATAAGTTCTATCCTAACTCCTTTGTTAAGAAAAGCAAGTTCTCTCAACCTAGCTTGTAAAATATCATAGTTGAAGCTCACATCCTTATCAAATATTTCTCTATCTGGCTTAAAGATAACCGTAGTTCCAGTGTCTTTTATTCCTTCTTTCTTGACAATAACTTCTGACTCAGGAATACCTCTCCTATACTTCTGGTAATACAGTTTACCATTTCTTTTTACATATACCTCCAGGTACTCAGACAAAGCGTTAACTACAGAAACACCAACCCCATGTAATCCACCAGAAACCTTATAGGCCTTATTATCAAATTTCCCACCAGCATGTAATTTAGTCATAACAAGCTGCAACGCAGAAACCTTGTGCTCAGGATGTATATCAACAGGTATTCCTCTACCATCATCTTCAACAGACACCACATCACCTTTATCAATAGTAACTCTTATATTTTTACAATACCCTGCAATTGCTTCGTCTATGGAGTTATCAACAACTTCATAAATCAAATGATGGTAACCACTGCTACCTGTTGAACCAATATACATCCCAGGACGTTTCCTGACAGGCTCTAACCCCTCCAAAACTTGTATTGTCTCAGCATTATATTCTCTTACTTCCTTATCAGCCATAAGCTATTCTCCTAATCTACTAAAGTAATTTTAAAAGAAAAGCATATTCCATTTAAATTTAAGCCTACTAAGAAAACCGCAAAATTTTTCAGTTTCAAAAAGTAACATTTAATCTTTTAGAATTCAAAAAGTATGGCAAAAAAGGTTAATGAAGAATTAACAAGGAGCCTTAAAAAGTATCTAAAGGTTATATCCGACATAGAATTGGAAAGGGGTATTGTAAGAGTCAAAGAAATAGCAAAAAGGATGAACGTATCAATGTCTTCAGTTTCAACCTCTCTCAAAAAACTCACAAACCTTGGATATATCGATTATGAAAAACACTTTTTTGTCAAATTTACATTCAAAGGCAAAGCACTAGCAGACAAATTTCATTACAACTCAACTATACTTTATAGATTTTTAATCGATGTACTCAAAGTCGACGAAAATACCGCCAGAATACAAGCAGACGAAATATGCGTAGATATAATTGATGACGTTATGAGTAAACTAGAAGAATATCTCAACACAAGAATATGAACGACAAGAAAAACTTAGACAAAATACTTCAAAACCTTATATCTCTATACAACAAAGGTCAGTTTGGTAGTATAATATCTGTTGTCGACTCTGAACTCGAATTCGATGAACTAGATCTACTATCAAAAAAGATATATATATTCTCCCTTATAAGGACCGGTAATACAACAGAATCACAATATCTAATCGAAAAACTACTAGAAACTACACCAGAAGATCCTGAGTTACTTAACGCTATGGGATATATACATCTAATGAAAGGTAATAGAACAGCATCACTTAACTATCTACTAGATGCTGAATACTATTCTACAGGAGAAACTAAAAATAAAATAAAAAATAATATTCAACTATTTTCCGAAGTATCAGATACTAATACTCTGAAGTCTATAGTTAAACCCAAAGATTTTCTTATACTTTCGTTACCAAAAGAAGTAAAAAAATTATCATTTCCCAAATTACCTCAAATAAACAACAATGTAATACTAGTAGGATTTGGTACAGTTAGTATTATAGTAGTAGGATACTTCTTGATATCATATATACCAAATGTCTCTAAAAACAATAGAGACATTATATCTGAAAACATTTCAAAAATAGAAATAGAAACAACAACTAAACTTATCGAACCTAAACCTATACTAACAAATGAGATAACACTAACCGAGAAAGAAATATCATCGATATTCAGTGAAATAAGGACACTCCTATCAAAAAATCGTTCATCAAACAAAGCAAGATTTCTAGCAAATTATCTATTGCATTCAAATGCCTCTACTCAAATAAAAAGCAAAGTTGAAGTTCTAAAAACCTTTATGGAAGAACCTGAAATCAATCTAGACTGGCAACCCCTATACGAAGAGGTAAATTCTAAACCTATAATTTACGACAGTGTATATGTTGTCTGGAAAGGAAAAGTTGTTAACCTCTCTAAAACTAGCGAAGGCATTGAATTCACATTACTTATACAAGGCAAGGACGAAAGTGTTATAAAAGGTTTCATAAGAGCAAAAGCAAGAAGTTTCCTAGAAGGTTATGTAGGACAAACTGTAACAATACTAGGTAAAATCTCATCATCAAAAGATATGTTTCTTGAAGTAAAAAAAGTTATAGAATAGCTTCATTTACACATAACATATTCAACTAAATAATAAAACTCTTGTATGAAGAACTCTGAAACTAGTATTAAGACTACTAGTTTGTTGAAGAATAGTGCCATTGAAGTAGGTATTGGGGGTGTTCTTTAGTAAATCATACAAGTTAACATAATTAAAACCAAAAATGGCAAAAAGGAACTAAACTTTAACTTAATGATCGAAGAAAAACTCTCAATAGTACAAAACCGAATATATACCTAGATAGGTTCAATGACATCGAAACCTGTGTACGGCCTTAAGATTTCAGGTATTATTACACTACCATCTCTCTGTTGGTAGTTTTCGAGTATTGCTATAACAGTTCTACCAACTGCTAGTCCAGACCCATTAAGGGTATGTACAAACTCAAGTTTTCTGGTATCTTTCCTTTTAAATCTTATATTACCTCTTCTTGATTGGAAGTCAAGACAATTTGAAACTGAAGATATTTCTCTGTATGTTCCATAACCTGGCAAATAAACCTCTATATCGTAGCACTTAGCTGCTGAAAAACCCATATCACCAGCAGATAACTTTACAATCCTGTATGGTAAGTTCAGTGCTTTGAGAAGGTTTGAAGCATCTTCAACCATTTTAAGGTGCTCTCTTTCTGAATCTTCAGGCCTAGTTATCTTAATAAGCTCAACTTTGTTAAATTGATGCTGCCTCAGGATACCTCTTGTATCTTTTCCATATGCACCAGCTTCTTTCCTAAAACTTGGAGCATAACCTGTTATGTATATAGGTAATTCATCTTCATCCAATATCTTGTCTCTAAACATATTCACTAATGGTACCTCCGCAGTAGGATTTAGATAGAGATCTTCATCTTCAACCTTGTACAAATCTTGTTTAAATTTGGGTAATTGCCCTGTAGATCGTAAAGATATCGATCTAACAAGAAAAGGTATCAAAACTTCTTTATACCCAGATTTAGTATTATAATCCAAGAAAAAGTTTATAATACTCCTTTCTAATTTAGCTCCTTTACCCTTCATAACAACAAAACCAGAACCAGCAATAACCGAAGCAGCATCTGTATCAATTATTCCAAGTCTAGCACCTAACTCCCAGTGTGGTAAAGGATTGAAATCAAACTTTCTAATATCACCCCAATACTCAACAATTTCGTTACTACTTTCATCTGGCCCTTGTGGTACATCATCAAGAGGTAAATTAGGAACCATCAACAAAAGATCATACAACCTATCCTCAACTTCTTGAATAACTTTCTCTTTATTCTTGATCTCCTCAGATATCTTTGATATCTCAACCATACGTTGAGAAGCATCCTGACCTTTGGATTTAAGAAAACCTATCTCTTTAGAAAGCTGTCTTTCTTTTGCTCTTAAGTTATCTACTTCAAAAACTAACTTTCTCCTCCCTTCATATAGCGAAACTATTTCATCAACATCTACAGTACAATTTCTGTACTTTAGCTTCTCTTTAACGAGATTTAAATTTGAAACTATAAACTTCACATCCAACATAAAATCCTCAATTGCGAAGGAGATTTTAAAAAAAACAGTGAAAACAAAGCAATCTAAACTCGCTTCAGTAAATACTACCCCAATAATTTACTAGAAATAAATTAAAACAACATAAGCTACAAAAGAACAAAAAGACGAAAAATAAACCATTATAAAAACCAAACTACTTCATACTATCCGACCATAGCAAAAGATTCCGTAGATGCATACAGAATAGAAACAAATAAAAAATACCTGAACCCTTCAACAAGTAAACCTACTAAAAATACCAGACTATTAATTACTAAAATTTGTAAACTTGCAATTGTCGTTTAAAATACAATACCATTCATTCATGAATATAGATCTAAGCACAAATCCTAAATCAGAAACATCTTATAGATGTGATTTTGGTGTTCAAACATTATTCAACTACCAGATCAAAAACTTAAGAAGGTATATTATTTTTTTATACTTTATTTCTCGAATCATTTAACATAAGTAGAAGCTTGCTTAACAATCTACTATGCTACCCCATACAGTCATAGAAAAATTTGATGTACAATATAACATAAGTCTAAAAAATCTAACAACGCTTAGAATAGGCGGAACTGCAAAATATCTAGTCAAGGTATATACCAAAAAAGAATTATCCAAACTTTTAGATATACTAAACTCCGAAAACATACCTTTCTTTCTACTAGGTGGAGGATCGAATATACTAGTTAGAGATGGAATTATCGAAGATTTTATTATATTAAAGCTAGATGGTGAATTCAAGGATATAAAAGCGATAAACGAAGAAAATGGTATAGTTAGAGTATCTATTGGTTCAGCTTATAATCTACCTTCAGTATCAAAATTTGCATTAGATAACTCTCTTGAAGGAGCAGAATTTTGTGTAGCAATTCCAGGAAGCGTAGGTGGTGGTGTAATTATGAATGCAGGAGCACACGGAAGAGAAATGAAAGACATCATTGATAGAATTTCATACTATACAAAAGAAGGTTTTGAAAAAACTATAAGAAACAATGAAGCTGGATTTTCATACAGGCATAGTAATCTTCAAGAATATATAATATCATCAATTGAGGTAGTTCTAAAAAGAGGTAACAAAGAAGAGATAAAACGCAAAATAGATGAAAATTTATTTTATAGATCTCAAAATCAGCCAAAAGGCTTTTCTGCAGGTAGTGTATTTAAAAATCCCCCAAACAACAAAGCATGGAAACTCATAAGAGAAGTAGGACTTGCAGGATACAGAATAGGTGATGTATTATTTTCAGAAAAACACGCAAACTTTATAATAAACTTAGGGAACGGGAAAGCAGAAGATGTAATAAAACTCATGAAACTCGCTATAAGAAGAGTAAAAGATAAATTTGGAATAACACTAGAACCCGAAGTGAAGCTAATAGGATTGTCTCTAGATTTATAAAAAAATATATTTATCCTCCATCTAAACTAGTATAGAATATACGAAATCATTATTTTCAGAAACTGAATTACTAAATGACACACCATGGGTATCTACACCCCAAAAGGAATAAGATAAAAGTTACAACTTAACCATCATAGTAAGGACAAAGGATTTCTATCAATTTCAATATACACTCCTAACTTATTCCTCAAGCTTTTATATACTACTTCTTGTGCTTTCTCTATTAGCTCTTCTTTTGTACTTTTGAATATTATCTGGTACCTATAATTATTTGCTATACGTTTTATAGGAGCAGGTACTAAAGGTGAAACAATAACATCATCTCGTTTATAAGCAATGTTATCCAAAAGTATCTTTGCTGAATTACCAATTTCAATACATTTTTTTTCAACTTCACTTCTGAAAACAAATTTAGTCATATTCCAGAATGGTGGATACTTAAAATTTCTTCTCCTCTCAATTTCATATTCAAAGAATAGTTCATAATCTTGTGCTACTGCAGCCTTAATGCTGTAATGATCAGCATCAGAAGTTTGAATTAAAGCATGTCCTTTCTCATCTCTTCTACCTGATCTACCAATAGCTTGAGTTATCAGATGGAAAGTCCTCTCTGATGAATAAAAATCAGGCAACCTTAAAGTTATTTCAGGAAAAAGAATACAAACTAAATTAACCTGAGGTATATCCAAACCTTTTGATACAATCTGTGTTCCTATTATAACATCTATTTCTCCTGTTTTTAGAGCTGAGTATATTCTATCATAAGCTTCTTTATCTTTTGTTGTATCTAGATCTACTCTTACAATTTTTCGCTTTATGAAAATGTTCTTTATTATTTCTTCAGCCCTCTCAGTACCAGCACCAATAGTTATTATCCTACCAATACTACAGCTACGACAAACTTCAGAATATTTTTCAGTATACCCACAATGATGACACAGGAGAATGTTTTTCTGTTTGTGATAAGTCAGAGTAATATCACAATTAGGACACATCGGAACATAACCACAATTATTACATTTGACAAAATCACTAAACCCCCTACGATTTATGAAGACTATCACTTGTTGATTTTTTGAAACTTTTTCTGAAATTTTCGAAATGACAATAGGAGAAACAACAGATTTATCTTTTTTCATATCAACAACTTCAACCTCAACTTTTTGATACTTAGCAAACTTTTCTTTAAGTTCAAGCAATTTATACTCACCTTGCTTTGCTAAATAAAAATCTTCAATAGTAGGAGTTGCAGAACCCAAAACTACTGGTATATTTCTATTTTTAGAAATCCATTTAACAATATCTTTGACACTATACCTTGGAGTACTAGAAGACTTATAAGATGTTTCGTGAAATTCATCAACTATTATAATCCCAAGGTTTTGATACGGCAAAAACAGAGATGATCTAGGTCCTATAACAAATTTTTTTAAGCCATTTTTTACAGACATGTAGATATTAAATTTATCATTTTCAGTTAATCTGCTGTGGTAAACTGCTATTAGTTCTTTTGGTACAAATGAAAACTTATCAACAAGTTGAGGGGTAAGAGATATTTCAGGAACTAATAGAAGACAAGATTTACCCTCGTTTAAAACATCTCTAACCAGTTTTTTATAAATTTCTGTTTTCCCACTACCTGTAACACCGTATAAAAGAAACACTTCTCCTACACCAAAAGCACTCTTCACTGCTCTATAAACCTTGTCCTGAGTTTGAGTTAATTTGGTATCTTCACAAATATTGTAATCGCTAAACCGAGTAGTAATAGTTCTAACTCTACTAGCATCTGGTATCATCATAAAAACTGCTTCAGAAAGAGTAGATGTATAATATCTTGAAATAAACTTCGCCAATTCCAACTGTTCGTCAGAAAATACAGGTTCTTTATCAATAACACTAATAACTTCTCCCAATCTCTTACCCTTAGGAGAGGATACCAAATCTAAAATTAAACCTGTTACCTTCTCGCTTGAGAAAATAACACTAACTCTCTGGTATCTGGATACACTACTATTTTTCCCAAAGTGATACCAAAAAGTTCCTTCAATAGGTTTATTAACCAAAACTTCAACAAACATACACACCGATATCTAAACATTATCTAGCAATAAATTATTGATAATACTGTAAAGATTTTCAAAAT
>JAOAHF010000015.1:0-6238 GCA_026415355.1 Brevinematales bacterium | reverse complement strand
AAAAAAAAAAAAAAAAAAAAAAAAAATTACTTAAAGACATAATAAACTTTCAATCTTTATTCCAAGCTTTAATAACATTTTTTGGAGCAATAAAACCAGTATTACATCTTGAATAATTCATAATTTTCTACTTTAATCATAAATTCAAACTTAGTTTCCGATAATTTTTTTATGAAGAAATTACTAATACTCGCAATGTTTTTTCTATCAATCAACGGGTACTGTAAAATAAACAAAGAAAATGCTTTTTACATACTTAGAAACCATAAAGAAAAAGGTTTTTTCTTTGAAGGTGAAGCATCAAAAGATACATTGAAAGTAGTTATAGACTTCAAAACCAATTCTGAGAAAGTTTTTATTAATTTTTCTGAAGACAGACTAATGAACATAATAACTTTCTATTCTACGGTTATGGTTCTAGATAAAAAACCTTCTCACGGTTTTATGGAATATCTACTAAGAGCAAACAACTTCAATAAATCTCTTGGATTTTTCTACATATATTACGACATAAATCTTGACAAGTGGTTTATAGACTATTCAGTTAGAATAAGAGAGGAAGACATAACAAAATCTTCCCTAATAGAAATAACAAAGATTGTAGCTCTTTATTCGCTATCTTCCAGGAAAAAGATATCCGAAATGAATCTAGAATAATTTCCCTTCCAATAGTTTTGAGTATAAAGAATATGGTAGAAAAGATACTTCTCTGACATCATCTGAGTAATACTTGTTATTTAAACTACAAGTTCTACAATCTTTTCTTGGATCATATTTTTTAGAACCTATTGATATAGACCACCAATAACCTGTATAAACTGGAGTTACAAAGTAAGCAAGATCAACTATAGGGAAAACATTTTTTAGAGCTTTTTGGACACTTAATATAGTATCTTTGTGATACCATATAGACTCTGTCTGAGCAGCCATTATACCATCATAAGATAAAACATCGGATACCATTCTATAGAATGGTTCTTCAAAGAGCGGTTTAGCAGGACCTACAGGATCTGTTAAGTCAATGAGCACCACATCAAATTTATCTCCCTTATAATCTCTAACAAACTTAAAACCATCATCATGAATTATCTTAAGTCTCTTATCCTCGAAAGCACTACCATACAAATGATAAAAGTACTTTTTAGATACTTCAGTAACCATTTCATCAATATCAACCAAAATCAGATTTTCTACTGACTTATGTTTAAGAACTTCTCTAGCGACACCACAATCTCCACCACCAATAATCAAAACATTCTTAGGATTTGGATGTGTAAATAACGGAATATGGGCAAGAGTTTCATGGTATATAAACTCTTCCTTCTCTGTATATTGGACAACGCCATCAAGAGTAAGAGCTAATCCAAAGCCATCAAGTTCAACAACTTTAACATCCTGATACCTACTTTTACACGAAAATAAAATGTTTTTTACTCTGTATATGTGATTTTCAGGAGCATAAGGATCTTGATCAAAAAACAATATATCTTTCTCCATACTTCCTCCCAAATAAAATTACTTTTTCCTAGGAGCAAAAACTACAAATAGTTTTTTACCTTCAAACTTGGGTTCTTTCTCAATTAT
Source organism: Brevinematales bacterium (assembly GCA_026415355.1). NCBI lineage: Bacteria > Pseudomonadati > Spirochaetota > Spirochaetia > Brevinematales > Brevinematales bacterium. The sequence goes on along the minus strand of JAOAHF010000015.1, from coordinate 4,654 downwards.
TGCATACTCACTCAAATCATTTTGTATTTTGTCAATCAACTCATACCCTTTGTCTTTAAATGCTATTTGTCTTCCCTTAAATACAATAGTAACCTTAACTTTATTACCTTCCTTAAGTATCTCAATCATATGCTCTTTTCTATAAGAATAATCATGATCACTTATATTAAAACCTATTTTAAACTCTTTAACTTCTATTTCTTTTTGTTTCTTTTTTGCCTCTTTTTCCTTCTTTTCAAGTTGGTACTTATACTTACCGAAATCCATTATTCTACAAACCGGAGGCTTTGCCTCTGGGCTAACTTCCACTAAATCAAGTCCTTTTTCATTAGCAATTCTCAAAGCTTCTGAGATAGGAACTATTCCTATCTGCTTACCATCAACATCAATAAGTCTAACCTCAGGAACTCTTATTTTTTCGTTAATTCTTATACTTTTTATATCCCTCATACCACCTACCTTCTACCTATGAATAAATCTTATTTTTACGGCTAATTAGCCTAGCTTGCATATTTTCTTTTATCTTCTCCATAAAAGTAGTTATGTCTATCTTTTGAAGTAAATCATACTCTGAAGGTAAAGGGAAATAAGGATCAGAAAAAACTTCTGATATAACTGCATACTTTCTCCTAACATCATTGAAAATAACCAAATAAAAAGTCTTACCCGTTTTCAAAGTGTTTTGAATTATCGATTTACCTTGGGGTAAAGGTAAGTAATCATAATATTCGTTCATGAAATTATCAAATTCTCTTTTAAATCTGTTCAACTTCCTTGAAATCTCCCTTTCAGCACTTTTTATAACAAAAAATTTCCTTATATTGTAAATAAGCTTACCAAGCTTATCAAAAACTTTCCCAAATATCTCAAGAAGCTCAGTTAGAAGACCTTTAATTTTCATAACTATCACTTTTTTGCTTCCTACTTTTAAGTACATCCGAAACTATCATCATAAATATGATAATCAAGGTTCCTATTGTTATGCAACTATCAGCAATATTAAATATATAAAACCTCCAAATATTACCTATACCAACATCTATAAAGTCCGTTACATATGAAAAGAAAATTCTATCTATAAGATTACCAATAGCTCCACCCCAAACAAGCCCAAAGCCAACTTTTAGAAAAGGTATTAATGAAACATCTACATCTTTCGAAATTGAAATATAAATATAGACTAGGAATATTATTATCCCAACTACTATAAAAGGCAAAATACTATGTATAATAGTAGCCTCTGATGAGTTCAGAATTCCAAAACTGACACCTTTATTAAAAACAAGAGTAAATTTCAAGAAATCACCAATAACATTTAAAGGTTTACCATACTCCAAAAATGTCCTAGAAATATATTTAGTAATTTGATCTATAACAACTACTGCCAAAACGATACTTATTGTTATCTTATTCGCAATAGCAAATTCTAAAATACTCCTTAAGCTATATCTAAACTTAGTTATGAATTCCTTCATAAATTCACTATAAATGGTTATAGTACAAAAATTCAAAATAATTCCAGAACGAAGGAAAAGTCTTTGAAGTACACTTATAATCTTCAATAACAAGTCCATCTATTCTCAACCCTGCTAAAGCAAAACTCATAGCCATTCTATGATCGTTGTATGTTGATATTGAAACTGGTTTGTAGGATTTCTTCGGTATTAATTTGAAACCATCCCTATACTCCTCGATACTCGCACCCAGTTTACTAACTTCTTTACAAATAGCAGATATCCTATCTGTTTCTTTGATCCTAAGGTTGTAGACATTCCTAACAGTAGTAGGACCATCGGCAAAAAGAGATATAACAGCAAGTGTCTGAACAAGATCTGGTATATCATTCATATCAACTTCAATTCCTTTAGGGTTACCATCACCTTCAACTGATATATAACCTTCTCCCACTTCAACTTTACATCCCAACTCTCGCAAAACTTCTACAAATCTAATATCTCCTTGAACAGTACCAGCACCAACTCCGTAAACAGAAATTTTCGAAGGTATTACACAAGGAACTGATAAAAAGTAGAAAGCATTTGTAAGATCTGGCTCAACAGTATAATCGTCTTTGCGATTATAAAATGATTTAGGTATAGATATCACTTTATAATCTCGATTTTTAACAGCAACACCAAAGTCTAACATAACCTTTGAAGTCATATCAACAAAAGGTCTCGAAACAAGATCATCTGAAACAGTGATTTTAAGCCCATTTTCGTAATAAGGTCCTGACATCATAAGAGAAGAGATATATTGGCTACTAATACTACCAGATATTACAACTTCACCCCCCCTTACATAAGACTTAGATCTAACAATTACTGGAGGATAACCATTATTATCATTAATATCAACTCCTAAACTCCTTAAAGCATTAACTAAATCTCGTATAGGTCTCTCTCTCATTCTACTATCGCCATCCAAAATAAACTCCCCCTTCAAGAGAGGTAAGAAGCCACATAAAAATCTCATAGTAGTACCAGAATTACCTGTATATATAGTTTTATTCAAGTAATCATTAGATAAAGAACCACCTATTGACACAGATAAACTATCATTTACTTTTCCTTGGATAAAACCTATAAAATCTTCTATTTCTGGACGGTAAGGTCTTTGAAGAGTATAAACCGCAACTTCAAAACCCAAATCTTTTAGCGCTTTTAACATATGATTTGTATCATCCGATACAAGAACATTTCTAATGGTTATTCTATGTCTATTCAGTGCAGATATCAATAAAACACGGTTTGTAATACTCTTAGAACCCGGAATTGTCAAAGACTTGTCTATATACTTACCTATAGAATGAATTCTAACAAGACTATCACTATATTCTAGCATCTATTATCTCCTTAAAAGTAATTTTAACTGTTTGTGTCTAAAAGTTTCTAAACTTTCTACTTCGATAGTATAAAGAAACACGAATATCTTAATCAAACTTTAATCTTTCCAAATATACCCTAAAAATACACCATTCTCTAAACTTAATGACATCATCTAGCAGATATCAAATCCCAGTAGTAGAATAAAACTTTGTTATCTGGAAAATCAGCATACATAGATAGCATCTTCCCATCTTTACTAATTTTAAACCCTCTCATCATCAAAGGATAATCAAAATTAATATACATTTCATGAGATATTTTAAAGGTGGGTGAAAATGGATCGAAAAATATAAGGACAGGAAGATTATTCTTATAAGTAGCACAAGCAACAAATCCATTTCTGAGATAAGACATCATTTGGAAATTCTCTCTAGGAAGTATAATGTCGTATTTTTTAGAAATACTATCCGAATTAAGATCAATAGATAGTATAGTAGCTCTTTGAGAAGTATTGTTACTATCAAATTTGAGTAATAGATTAAAAGGCTTAACAACTATAGCTGATGAAAATGAAAAATCTTTTGGTACATTATTAGTAAAACTAATTTCTTTCGATAGAGCTAATATAAATGAAGAAGAAAAAACATCAATTCTAATCACATTTTCACCTAGCAACTGGAGTATATAGAAATTTCCTAAATCATCAGTTTCTATTCGAAACACGTTTGTAAAGTAGTAGTCATAAAATTCAATATTTTCCAAAGTTTCCTTTGAAAAAGCAACTGAGTATAGATAATCATCAGAAGGTGTTATATTTTCTAAGATTAGAAACATCAATGACTTATCTTTATTCACTAAAATATCCTGAACTAACTTTTCTGACTGGAGTTGAAGCTCTTTTGACAATACATTTCTACCTTGATCTGACTTTATAATACGTATCTTCTTCGAGAATTGGTTTAAAACCCAAACTTCATAACCTACTAAATCAAAAGGCAAGTAAAAATTATCATCCAAGAAATTTTTGATATCCTGATCGATTGTAGAGGATAAAACCTCCTGGAAGGAATAGAAAATATAATTCGAGTTACTATAAGAAATCCATATAAATATGTCATTAGAATTAGAACCTATACTCAGAGATGATAAAAATTTGCCTTTGATACCCTGAGAACAAGAATAAAAAAACAGAGTTAATATTAAGATAAGAAAAAACGAGACTTTTTTCATAAAGACTCTCTAAAACAAACAAAAAAAGCCTGGCAAGTACCTACTTTCCCACCTCCGAAGGAGGCAGTATCATCGGCGGTGCAGAGCTTAACTTCCGGGTTCGGAATGGAAACCGGGTGTTTCCTCTGCCCTATTCTCACCAGGCAAAAAAAATACGTTTTACTTTTTTAGTAATATATTAATTTTTTGGTTTATAGAAAAGATAGTTGTGCCGGACGGACTATTAGTAGTGCTCGGCTCAACGCATTTCTGCGCTTACACCTACACCCTATCAACCTGGTAATCTACCAGGGTCCTTCAGGGGTACCTTATCTTGGGGTGTGCTTCCCGCTTAGATGCCTTCAGCGGTTATCACTTGGAAACATGGCTACCCAGCGCTGCATCTGGTGACACAGCTGGTACACCAGAGGTTTCCTCACTCCGGTCCTCTCGTACTAGGAGCAACTCCCCTCAAGTACCCAAGCGCCTGCGACAGATTGGGACCGAACTGTCTCACGACGTTCTGAACCCAGCTCACGTACCCTTTTAATGGGCGAACAGACCAACCCTTGGGACCTTCTACAGCCCCAGGATCTGTCTCTTATACACATCTGACG
>JAOAHF010000014.1 GCA_026415355.1 Brevinematales bacterium | reverse complement strand
GTGGATAGCTATTCTCTTATTGGTTTTTGGCTGGGGAGTGGGCTTAGGGCTTACTGCTGGTGCTCAAGCTCCTGATAATCTTTCGGTGATTTTGGTTTATAAGGGTGAGACTGCAGGCACAGGACCAGGTATAGCTTCGTTGAAGCTTAAGGTTAACGAAGAGGCGATTTTGACTTGTAAGGGTATGAGTGAGGACGGGAAAGAGGTTCTTATAGCGCCTACGTGGAAGGCAGATAAAGAGGTAGTGCTGACTCCAGTTGAGGGTAAGGGTAGGTCGATTAAGGCTAAACTTGTTAAGGCTCCGTCTGGTGTAGCGTTTATAACCGTTACTGTAATTACTGATGGTGGTAAGAAGGTTGTGAAAGAGATACCAGTTGAGGTGAGTAAGTAAGCGCTTATATTCACTTGACTTATGCGGAGGAATGGCCTGTCTAGCTTTTTCGGCAGGTTTGCTGTACACGGTTTCAATAGATTCCAAAGTTTGAGAGTTATTCGGGTATAGCTAATACTTTTAGTGTCTATCAAGTGTTGCTTTAGCAAATAACTACAAGTCTGTTTTCATATGTTTTTCATATGTTCTCTAGATACCTGCTAAGGTATTTTCGCAATTTTCTCGTCCTCTTGTAAAAGAAAAGAGAAAGAAAACAGAGAACCAAGAGGTGTAATATACTAAAAATATCCATTTCCATAACCTTAACTATTTTATGAAGCATCTCTCAAAAAATTTTAGACTTTATTGTCTACTTTTCAGAAACTTTAGGTTTTGATACGAGATGAAGTTCAAGTGTTACTTTATGAGCCTTTCTAGTGTCATTGCAATTGCTAAGATAATAAACAGTATTGTAGGTAGATTATTATTCCTTTTATTTTCGTAGGAGTTGGTGTTAATTATTTCTGATATCTCTTTGTTTGGAATTTCTAGGATATAGAATATTTCGTTGCTTTTTATTATGTTTGAACTTTGTAGTGATGAAACAAATTTTACTTTTGTATCGATAAGTAAGAGTTCGATTGCTTCCTTAATAAACCAAGCTACATCTGGATTGTCGTAGTTTAGTGTTCCTAAGATAATTAGGTTATTTCTTTTTTCATCATACATAGCGATAGGTTTGATGTGTCCGTAGAGTGTTATATCATTTGGGATGTTTAGATTCGTGAAGGTGTTTATTGGTGTTGTTGAAAAGTAAGGTATAGGTTTAGTTTGGTTTTTGCCTTTCTTCGTCGATAAAATATTTTGGTTTCTTACTATTATTTTGATTGTGTTCTCTGATGGTATAAAAATCGTATTTCTAGTTGTATCGCTGTTGAATATATTTCTTGAAGATAGTGTTATTTCAGAGAAACCTGTTTCTATTCCTAAAGATAGTAGGATGTTTTGAATTTTATTATCTTCTGTAGCAGTGTTTAAAGTATTGTTAAGTAAGTAGATTGGTTGTATAAATTCATTTGTTTTTTTATCTTTTATTAGTATACCTTTTAAAAATGAAAATCCATAATTACCTTTGATTGTAATTTCTCCAACCTTTCTGCCATTTACAACAGAAGAAAACAGTGTTTTCCTTTCTTTACCTATTAGTAGTATCTCTGATAGACATTCTTCACTAGTTTCTATTTCAAACTTTATTTCTATGTTGTTTCCAAATCTCTTCCATATAGAAAATTCGATTTTACCGTTAGGGAAGGAGTATGGAAATTTAATTATTCTGAATTCTTTTATGTTAGCCTCTTGAAGTTTATCTATAAACTCCTTCTGTCCGTCAGTTAGAACTATTACCTCTTTATTCTTGGATAAATCTTGTATCTCTTTTAATAATTCTGCAGTGAAATCGCCTACTGAAGGTAAGTAGGATTTCAATTTATCAATAACTTCTTTTTTGCTTCCAAATATAACGTTTCCTGATGGATCATAGATGTATATTGGACTATTTGCAGATGGTACGATTTCTTTAATGTAGTTTATGTATAGTGAAAAGTTATTTTTTGAGCTTAGTGTTGTATCAATTATAAATATAGTGCCGTTTGATTTTTTTGTTGGTAATATAGGTTGTGAAAATATTAATACTATGAGAATTATTATCAGTACTCTTAGTGCTGTTTTGATGAACTGAATATTTATGCTAAAACCTTTTGATTTTGAGTCTTCTTCAATGATTTTCAAGGTGGGTAGTATGAAAGTTTTTCTGGTTACCAATTTGTATATGTGTATTAATATAGGTAGTACTGAGAGTAGTAGTCCCCACAGAAAAGGATTTATAAATTCCATATTCACCTTATTATGTTAAACTTGAAAGAGGATTGATTATTGTCTGCTTTTAGTAATACTATGTATTTACCTGATGGCACATCTTTTCCAGTATCATCTTTTAAATCCCATTCGACTATGTGTACTCCACTTTCTAGGTTGTTATTTCTGTAGATGGTTTTGATTATATTTCCTATGCTGTCAAAGATAACAACTGATACAGTAGATAGTTTTGGAAGCTTGAAAGAAAACTTCATTCTATTGTTGGAGTTTACTAGTACAGGGTTTGGATATGCTTTTATTTGGTAGTCTTCTACATAATTTTCTATTGCAACTTCTTTGACTAGTGATATTAGTAATATTTTCCCTCCTATCGGTGATGTAGTTAACGATGTGAATATGAAGTATATATTATCAAGATCTTTGGGTAGTATTTTTTTTAGATCTATGAAGTAGCTTCCTTGAGATGATGTTAAATATATAGTCTCTAATATTGTTCTAGATTTTCCATTCATTATATGTACTTCAACTGTGGTAGAAGGAGTTAAAAGTGTACTTATGAATAATGTAGAAAAATTTTCCATTTTGGATTTATCTATTGTTATGTTTGTGATCTTAAAAGATGATGTACCACCGTTGAGTAGTATTGAATTATTTGGTGGTTGTAATATTGATGCATTTACAATATCATAGATTAAATTTGTAGTTGCTGGAGAAAAATCAATGTTGAGTACGTTATTAGTCATTTTGAAGGGATATCCTTGGTTTAGTACCAGCAAAAATATTACTACTATAAAAATAACTTTCATACTACCAATATTATACTAAAATTTTCGTATAATTTGAAAAACATTGCAAATTTCAGAAAAATATGTTTTTTCTATTCTAAAAACTTTGATAAACATTTTTGAGATGTTTTAGTAGGTTAATTTTGTAAGAAATGCTAGGTTATGTTTATAATGAATTCTGTTAAGAGGATAGGATATGGCTATTTTGGGGAGAGTTTTGGATGCTTTTACAAATGAAGTTGGGGTTGATTTAGGAACTGCTAATACTCTTATATATGTTAAGGGGAAGGGTATAGTGCTTTCGGAGCCTTCTGTTGTTTCTATAGAGACAAAGACGGGTAATGTGATAGCGGTAGGGTATGAAGCTAAGAGAATGCTTGAAAGAACACCAGGAGAAATAATGGCTATAAGACCTATGAAAGATGGAGTTATCGCTGATTTTGAAGCTGTTGGCAAGATGTTAAAGTACTTTTTGCTTAAAGCTCAAGATAAAAAACTCATAAAACCAACTGTAGTAATTGGAGTTCCTTCTGGTGTTACAGAAGTTGAAAGAAGGGCTGTAAGAGAGGCAGCAGAACTTGCTGGAGCAGCAAAAATATATTTGGTTGAACAATCTCTTGCTGCAGCTATAGGTGCAGAATTACCTATTAGTGAACCGTATGGACATATGGTAATCGATATTGGTGGTGGTACTACTGAAATAGCAGTTATATCCTTAGGTGGAATAGTTGTTTCAAAATCAATTAAGGTAGGTGGCGATAAGTTTGATGAAGCTATAGTCCATTACCTTAAGAAAAACCATAATCTGCTTATTGGTGAAACAATTGCTGAAGAGATAAAAAAAACCATAGGAAGTGCATCTCCTCTTCAAGAAGTTTTGACTATGGAAGTTAAAGGAAGGGATACAATTACAGGATTGCCAAAAACTATAAAGGTTGATAGTACTGAGATAAGAGAAGCACTGCAGCCACCACTTCAAGAAATACTTGATGCTGTAAAACAGGTTCTTGATGAAACACCTGCAGCGTTATCGGCAGACTTGGTCGATAGAGGTATAGTATTGACAGGTGGTGGAGCATTACTCAAAGGTATGGATAAATTTTTCCAACATCATATGAAGATACCTGTGATTGTAGCGAGTAATCCTATGGCTTGTGTTGCAATAGGTACAGGTAAGTATCTCGAGTTCTTGAGAAAGAACAAGATAGGACAAATAGTATAAAGTTTATGGTAGATGTAAAAACATCAAAAACTGTTTCTCCATTTTTGGTTTATATTATCGTATTATCAATATCAATTGTTTTCTTAATATTTACGTCAATTACTCAATATGTTAATATGTCCATAAAGTTTGTAGGTAATACTCTTCTTACACCGTTTATATTTATTTCTAAGGTTGCATCACAGTCTATTTCGTTTCTAGGCTCTTCTTGGGAAAACTTTACTAAAAGTCAAGATAAGATAGCGAGGCTTGAGAGAGAAAATGAGGAATTGAGAAAGAAATCTGCTCTAGTTGATTACTATGAAACTGAAAACAAGAAATTATCGATAATGCTAAATGTCGTTCAATCTTTGACTTACAAAGTTGAAGTAGCTAATGTAATATCTTCCGGTTTTGATTCAGCAGAAGAAACGATAATAGTTGATAAAGGAATAGTTAATGGTATAGTCAAGAATATGCCGGTTATTGCGTACTTTGGGGGTAACATAGCACTAGTAGGTATAGTTAGAGAAGTTTATTTGACCTCAAGTGTAATTGAGACTATATATTCACCCAATATCAATGTAGGTGTTATGCTTGAATCATCTCAGGAAGTTGGAATTTTGTATGGAAACGGTAAATTAAATGGTACAGCTACTGTGAAATTTATACCTGACAATGTAAGTGTTAGGATAGGAACAGAAAAAGTTTATACTTTCTCAAAGAGTTTAAACTATCCTGGTGGATTACTAATAGGTACTGTAATATTGTCGAAGAGAAGAGAAAGAAGTAGCTTTCAGGAGTTAGTGGTTAAACCTGCTATCGATACTAAGAATATATCGTCTGTTATGATAGTAAAATCTAGATAATTACAGGTTGCTTTTATAGAGTTCTTGTATTTTTTCTGCTATACCTAGGTTTGTATTTTTAGATATGAGTTTTGAGTATTCCCAATAAAGTAAGTCTCTAAATATGTCTTCTCTGAAGCCTTTTAGGAATCCTGTTTCGTTGATACTTTTCCGCATCTCCTTAAGCATTATGTTTACAAATATAGCCTCAAACTCTTCTGAAACTTCTTTCAGTTTTTCTTGGTTTTTGGAGTTGGCTATTTCCCTTTCTAAGGCTTTAGCGTCATCTAATGGTTTGTTGTTTATTACTTCACTACTTTGTAGCTCTACCTTTCTCGATAGATTAACTAAGCTGTACATACAAATATAATCGGAATTATAAAAGAAATTTGAGTTTATTGTTGGCCATTACGTTTGTTTATTGGCTATGAAATTAGATGGTAAACATAAGAAGTTAAGTATTTTGTGTGATTTATAGAGTGTTTTGGTGTATGATTATCCTATAAGAACTTGTTGTCTTTTACATAGATTTAGTTTAGGATTGTTTTATTTTCTACAGAGCTAAAGAACTTTAAGGAGTATTTAAAAAGAGTTTGAAATTATGGTATGTACTTTGTTAAATTTATGTGTGATTTAAAATGCCATTCCTTGATAAAATGGATGGAAATAATCTTTTAGACTTTTCAGTGGATTGTGATGATTTATTTGGTTTTGTAAAGGTTGATGGTTTATTTAAATTTTATTTGTTGAAAGATATTGGATAAGAGGTGACTATGAGTAATGGTATTGCTAAGTTATTGTTTTTTGTAATAGTTTTGTTGACTTTAGTTTCAGTTTCATATTCAAACGATGAGAATCTTTACAGAGTTGGTATTGGGGCTTTTAAAGATGAGCTTTATATGGTATCTGAGTCGCAATTTAAAGTTATTGTAGAGCAGTATCCTAATAGTAGATACTTTCAGGATGCCCTTTATTACTTACTTCTGTCTCAATACTTTCAGAAGAAATATAATGATGCTTTGAAGACTATTTCCCTTATAGAAGGGAAGTATAGGTATATTAAGTTTTTTCCTAAGGTTGTGTATGTAAAAGGTCGAATTCTATTCGATATAGGTGACTATAGAAGTGCTATAAGGACGTTTGAGAATTATTTAAGAAATTATCCTGTTGATGAAGATGCACCATTTTCTGCTTATTATATGGGTTTATCTTACAGTCTGATTACTAATAACCAGAGAGCTGTTGAAATACTAATAGATGCAGAGAAAACTTATTCGAATGCTCCTATAATTGAGGACATAAAGTATAGAATAGCCAAAATATATTTTGATGATGGTAACCTTGATAATGCTTATGTTAGATTTAAGGATTTTGAAAGGTTATTTCCTAATTCAAAGTACATCTCTGATGTTTTTTACACAATAGGTAAGATATTATTCCAAAAAGGTAATACAACTCAAGTTCAAACTAACTTACTTTACGATGCTTCGTTATATTTCTCACGTAGTGCTGAGTTTCAGTCTTATTTGAGGCCATATGCTATGTTTAATTCTGGAGTTTCATCAATGATTATAGGACAATATCAGAACTCAATACTATCGTTTACTAAGCTTATAGATGAGTTTTCTGTAAGTTCTGATCCTGCTATCAGAGATATTGTAAATGAAGCAACATACAACGTGGCTAAAATATATTATACTTTGGGTGATATAGATAATGCTGTTAGGTACTTTAGAATGTCGATATCTCAGGGAGGTAAGTATTCAACTAAAAGTGTTATAGAGTTGTCAGACTTACTTTATTCTCAAGGTAAATTAGAAGATAGCGTTTCGATTCTATCTCAATATACAAACAACTTTGATGTACTGCTAAAATATGCTGTAACACTTCAAACGAGAGATCCTGAGACATCAGAGCAGATATTGTTATCTATGGTTACGAATCAAACTATTTCTAGCGATGTAAAGAATGATGCTGTAGTTGAACTTTTGAGGTTACTTATAAGGAGGGGGAAGTACGATTTTATTGTTTTGAATTTCAAGTTACTTCTAGATAATTCAAGTGATGAGTATACTACAAGTTTTGTTTATTTTGCTTTGGGTGAGGCTCACTTGAACGCGGGAAATTATAAGTTTGCAATATCTTCTTATTCACAGGTTTCTGATAAAACTCTTAAAGAGGATGCTATAGAAGGAATAGCATATTCACATTTTCTATCTGAAAACTATACGTTGGCTATAAAGTTCTACAATGATCTTATATCAAACTACAACTCTGATAAGTATAGGGATAGGGCAAACTATCTGATAGGGGTTTCATATGAGAGACTTAAGAGGAATGATGAAGCGCGTAGGTATTACGATATACTTATAAGTACAGGCAAAGATAAGAAATATATACTTTCAGGAGTTATAAATCTTGGGTGGATTTATGTTAGGGATAAGAAGTTTGATGATGCTATATCTTTAGTTTCAAACTATATAGGCACAACAACAGAAATAGGAATTTATGAACATTTGAGTGAAGTTTTAGCTTGGGCTTATGATGGTAAGGGAGATTATTCTAAGGCAGTTGATACCTTGAGAAGATTAGTACTTATGAAAGATATACCTGATTTGCAGAAAGTGAGATACTATAATTACATTTCTTTATTTTATGAGAAGTCAGGGAATTTGAAATTGGCTCTCGAAACAGTAGAAAAAGAGTTACTAACTCTAACGCAAATAAGAGGATTGACAAATCATACGGTAGAGGCAATAGGTAGAATAATCGATTTGACTATTAAGCTAAAAGATGACAATAAGACTTTAAGGTATATTTCTGAGCTGAAGAAGAATTATACAAACGTTTCAAAGTCTTATGAGTACATATACAGATATGCAGAGTATTTGTATAGTGTTGAGAAGTACAAAGAAGCGGGAGATGAGTTTGTTTTTATATTTAGAAATTCTGATGACAGGGTACTTGTTGATGAAGCATACTTTTGGGGTGGATGGGCATATTTCAATGCTAAAAGAACTGATGATGCTTTGAATATATTCAATCAATTTGTTAATAACTCAAGTAGCAGTAGAGTTCCAAGTGTACTTCTTACTCTTGGAGACATAATGGTAAATCAGAGAAGATTTCAAGAAGCTAGAAACTATTATCAAAGGATAGTTAATCAATATCGTAACTCTCCTGAATATAACGAAGCAGTTATAAGACTTTCTAGGATAGCATCAATTCAAAGAGATGATAAAGCTACATCTCAGCAACCTTCGCAACCAAGACAGCCTTCTCAGCAACTTCAACAACAAAGACAAGAAAAAAGTATTGATGAGATTATATCTTCACTTGAAAGTATCTCAAAATCTAAAGATAAAGATGCTGCATCAAGAGCAAAATTTGAACTTGCTATGATTTATAAGTCTCAAAGAGATTACCAAAAAGCAATAAATCTTTTACAAGAGATAACTGAACAAGTATATAATGAAACATCTGCTATGGCACAATTTGAAATTGGAGAGATTTTGAGAATAAACGGAGACTATAGTAGAGCTTGGAAAGAGTATGTAAAGGTTATATACATATATAAGGATTTTAAAGATATAGTTGTTAAGGCTATGTATTATACAATTTTCTGCTATGTTCAGATAAAGGAATACGATCAAGCAAGAAAGATGTATGACAAGATGGTTAGGGATTTCTACAAAAATCCTTGGACTGAAAAGGCTAAAGAACTGTTGGACAAGATATAGTATGTTTTTTGTATAGTTGAGTCCTGATTCACTAGGAGATATTACTATTTCATTAAAAGTTCTTCAAATATTATTTGATTCTTGAAATCTCTTCAACTATTATCTGCTTTATTAGTTCCCTATTTCCCGATGTTGTACGCAAAAACCTTTCAAGTGACTCAATCATAGGCAGGTTTTGAGGAAATCTAGGACTATCAGAAAATACAGATGTTAATTTAATAAAGTACTTTAGTATGAAATTAAACCTATCTAATATTTCTTTATTATCCTTTTGGGAACATTTCATGTCAATTCTCGAAAGATTGAAAATACCCGATTTTCTGTGTTTTTGATTACTATTACATAGATTAGCATAACAATAATAAATAACGTCTGGACCATCTTGGTGTTTGTAAATTTCGGAGCTTGGGATACTTCCCTCAGAGAGTTTTTTGAATGTTTCTCCTTCAAGGAATTGTTTCGGCACATTAAAGTTTTTTACATGTCCGAAAATATTGATGTCTTTATGTTTATCAATATTAATTGAAAACAAGTTTCCATCCTTTATAAGGATCGTGCTAGAGTTGAGTTTGTTAAATATTTTTTCGATTACAAAATTTTTCTCGACTTCTGGAAGTAAACTTCTTAAAATGTATCCTTCCCAAATATCACTAACGGTCAAGAAATTTGTATCTACGGTGTGTATCTCATACCTCACATTATTTCGAAGTAGTATTTCTTTTTCATAGGATCTATTTTTCAGAGAGCTTTTAGATGCAACAAGATATCGTTTAACTTCGAAAGTAGTAGAATTATTTAATTCGATAGGTTTATTGCTATTGTATTCTGCTTCAGTGTAACCTAACGCTACTGTTATAAACGATACTAATAAAGATGGAGATTTTGTAATTGCGGTGAAATCAGACCTTATTACACTGTCAAAAAAAATAACTTTCTCAGGGGTAAACTTAGGTTCTGTGGTTATGTTAGGTATTCCTATGGTAGATGTATGATCAGAAGATACTTGATCGTTAGATATATGATCAGTTAATCCAATGCTCTCAAAGTTTTGAATATTTTCATTGTCAGTAAAACCAATTACGTCCCCTAATATATCTTTGAGCGTCATATTACTCCTCAATAAATAAGTTTATAAGCGAAGAGAATGCGTTAAGTTTTTCAATAGATTTTTCAAGCCCTTCTATAAAATCTTTGTTATTTGGTCCACCTATCCTGTGTATGTTTGTTACAGTTTTTGGGAATGGAGCGTATATATCATCAGATATAAACTCAAGAATTTTGTAGATACCCTTAAATATATCTTTAAATGTGTTCAAAAATTCAAAACATAGACTGTTCATTATTATTATCTTTCTTTCAATAACTTTTTTGTTAGCTTCATTTGCTAAAAGTGATGGAGATGTTATAAATCTTGAAAGTAAAATGTAATATTCTCCACCTTGTTCTACAGCTTTTACGAAGTCATTCATTTTGTTTCTAGTAGGTTCTACTTTCGAAAAAAGTTCGGAAAGTGTTCTTTGTAACTGCTTTTCCGTAAACACTCCGCTTACGATCAGCGTGTTTATTCTATCTTTTACAAATGCATCCCATATATTCTTCATGAAGTAGGAACTTATACCAAGTAACTTTGTGTATAAAAACGGTGGTAGACCGCTCTTGGCAAATAGAATACTAACATTTGTAGAATATATTCCAAACTCCTGAATCTCAACAGGTTTTCCGAATATTACATTCATATATTTATCAATCATTTTGTTATTTTTCTCTTCCATTTTATCTATTACTATTCTCTTATATCTTTCAAGTATTATTTTTGAAAACTCTTTAAAAAGGGAGTAGTTGGTTTTTATTACGAATGGTTTATGATTAGGATCTCTTGTTATATAGGCTACCACATCTGATATATTAAGTTTTCTTATGTTTTCGTTCAAGTTTTGGAAGAAATTTGAAGTGAACTTGTTTTTTGCTTCAGTTACTCTGTCGCTAGTTCCAGAGTACTTTTCGATGTAATCTATCATAAGTTTAACATAGTGTAAAGTGTAGACATCGTCAACGTTCAAAGAAAGAAGAATGCTTTCAAGGTCTGTTATGTACTTGGTTAGTCCCTGAGGAGGAATAGATTTGAAAGATATTCTTCCTCTTTTTATATCAGATGTTTGAGAAAACCTTCTAACTATAGTCTCAAAGTCAAAATAAGCAAATTCTCTTAACTTAACTATATTGTTGAATATGTTATCAGCTTTTTTTATCAAGTCTTCAGGTATAGACCTTAATATATCGTTTATATTATCCTCAATATTCCTTATGGCGCTCTTTACACTTTGTGATTTTTCGATCAGTTTAGTAACAAAATCTAAGTTTAGGTCCTTGTATTTTTCAACAACATTGGCCAAATCTGTTATATTTTCGAAGAGATATTCACAGGAAGATTTTTCTACTCCTACTCCTTTCCAAAGATTTTCGTTATTCAAAAATACGTCAAATACATTTCTAATTAACTTGGCTTGCTCGTACAGAGAAAGTATAACCTTTCCGAAGTCACCAGAAAGGTATTTTTTAGAAAAATCTATCATTACTGGCTTGTAACTTTTTAGTCTATGTTCTATCTTTCTTAGAGCTTTGCTTTTCTTGTAATCATTTGAAGACATTACGTTAAGCAAAGACAGTAAAAATATAATTATTCTATCCCAAATAGAAAGTTCAACTTCTATTATTTCGTCTCTTCTGACGGGAAGTTCTACGAGTTCAACATTACCTTGTGCCAACATCTCTGGTGCTAGCGTTGAGGTATGCTTTTTGAGTTTTTCTGCAAGTTTTTTCCTTTCAGCTTCATCAGTCTTTAGTGCTTCTGCATCAATACTTCTCTCAAAAACTCCTAATTTCTTAGCTCTATCAATAGCTTCTTTGTCATACGGCATAAAGGGCTCCTTATCGATTTTATTTAATGAATTTACCTAGGTTTTCATAGATTTACCTAAATTCACATACTCGATAGCATTTCTTCTTATATATTCGATTTCTTCTGAGGTTAATTCTCTAACAATTTTTGCTGGTGCTCCAAGTACCAAAACACCACTAGGAATCTCCATTCTTGGTGGAACTACACTCCCAGCTCCTATTATCACGTTGCTATTCACTCTTACATTATCTAATACTATTGCTCCCATACCAACAATAACATAATCGGAAATAGTTGATCCATGTATTATTGCATTATGTCCTATGGTAACATAGTCGCCTATTATAGTGGGTACATTATGATTTACGTGGACAACAGCGTTATCTTGGATATTACTGCTTCTACCTATTTTTACGAAGCATACATCACCCCTTATAACAGCACCAAACCAGACGCTACTATCTTCACCTATTTCTACATCACCTATAATACTTGCGCTATCAGATATGTAAGCGCTATAATGTATTCTGGGTACAATTTCTCTGTAGTTGTATATCATCTCAATATAGATTAAAAACCAGAGCCAATTGAAAAAACAAATTAAGTTTTAATAAGTGATATAAAAACTTGCCATCATAGAGAAAAGCCTTTATAATCTATACCTAGACAACTCAACCAAAAGGAGGAAAAAGTGATGAAAGGATATACTAAGTTGATTTCTATTGTTCTGGTTTTTGTTATATCATTACTTCTAATCTATGGTTGTTCACAAGAAACTTCTCGAAAAGTATATAGGATAGCAGTTGCTGCTCCACTTACGGGTGATATAGCAACACTAGGCCAAGGAATAAAAAGAGGTGTTATACTAGCGTATGTTGAGATGACAAATGAGTTTACAAATGCGAAGTTAGAGTTGGCATTCTTTGATGATAGGGCAAATGAGGGTGAAGCAGTGAATGTAGCATCAAAAATAGTTTCAGATAATTCGATAATAGGTGTAGTAGGACATTTGAATAGTGGATGTTCAATACCAGCCTCTGCTATCTACAGTAGAAAAAATTTGATTATGATAACCCCTGCATCAACAAACCCTAAGCTAACTCTTCAAGGATTTAAAAACGTTTTCAGAGTGTGTCCTACTGATGCTCAGCAAGGTCCTGTAGCAGCAAAATTTCTTGTTAAAAAAGGGATTAAAAATATATATGTTATTGACGATAAAACAGAATATGGCCAGGGCTTAGCAGATGAATTTGAAAAAGAATTTAAGAGATTGGGTGGACAGATTCTTGGTAGAGATTCCATAACTGTTGGTTCAAGAAACTTTAAAGCACTACTTACAAAAGTAAAACAAACATCTCCTCAAGCAATATTTTTTGGTGGAGTTTATGTAGAAGGTGCACTATTAACGAAACAGGCAGATGAGGTTGGACTAAACGTACCTTTCGTAGGAGGAGATGGTCTCAAAACTGATGAATATATCAAGATAGCAGGTGATTCAGCAAATGGAGATATCATAACATTTATAGGTAGTCCTATAGACCAAAATAGTGAATTCTACAGGAAGTACAAATCGATGTTCCCAAACGATGAAATAGGTCCATTTGATCTAAACTCATATATCGCGGCAAAAATAATATTCTCATCTCTAACTAATTCTTTGATATCATATGGTGGTTTCAGTAGAGAGAAGGCCATAGAGTTTATAAAGAAGATTGAGTTCAAGCATCAAGATATAATCGTAAAGTTTGATGATAACGGTGATAATTTAAATTCTGTATTCACAATATACTCAATAAAAAACAACAACTTCTCAATCGTGGAAGTGGCTAAGTAAAATGCAAGATATAGAAGAAAGTTTAACTAACGAAATACTTTACATAAACCTTAAAGCAAAAAGTGAAGTTTTAGATAATTCAAATATAATAAAGAATATTCTACCCAAACCAGTAAATGAAGAGATTGTGCTAGCTTTGTCATTGATAAAAAGTGGTTTTGTACTACCAGGTTTAAGAGTACTCTATAGAATAGCCAATATAGAGTACATAAAAAAATCTATATCAAACATAATATTTACTCCAAAGGATATAGCAAACATATTTTTTCAGACTATTTCTTTGAGAAATACTAAGCTACAAAGGTTTATAGAAAACATCGGAATACTACCTGCAAACATATCGATTGGGACAATCGAAGCGTTCGATGTAAGAAATATTGTAATAAACGGTATAACGCAAGACATAAAAAATACAAAAGTTGTACTTAATAGCAAAACTATATCAATAAACTATTACATAAAAAATGGTCAGCTATATGTTATGATTAATGGTATAAGGTTTTTACTTCCAAAAGAAATCATAGAATTTATCGATGAGAATTTCTTTGATATAAGACTTAAATCCATATTTGAATTTGGTTTACCTAATGAGAGAGTGTTTTTTGAAGTGAGGAAAACGTTGTCAGAACATGAAACTATACTTAATTTTGACCCAAATATAAAGCTAAGTATGTTGTTGTCAAAGATAGAATCTGAAAATTTCATTGATTTCTTCTATGAATTTATATCAAACATAGCAACAGATTTTGAGATGATGAACCTACCCGAAAACAAAAACTTAATAATCGAAAAGATAAAATCCAATAATATGGAGTGGTTATTACCGGAAACAAAGAATGTACTAGCTTACATTTATAACGAGCATCCATCATCAAATCTTAGAACTATAATAAGGAACATAGAAATATTTCTTGAAGATTGCAGTATTGAAATGTGTTTAAAAGAAGATAAAATAAGAGTTATAACTCCACTTTTTGAATACGACAAATATCTTGGGAAATCAGACTACATAAAAAATGCGACTAGAGATGATATAGTTCTTCTAAATTCAGGTAGCGAAATAAAAGTTATGTTAAAAAGCAGCAAAGTAGTAATAGGAAAGATAAACAATAACACATCAAGAATTCTTGCGGAGCTAAATGGAGAAATAGAGAATCTCAGGTTGATTGTTTCGAAGTATTTTTCAAGTGTTAATGATTACATACCTCATAAACTTGACTATTGGTTGGAGTTTTATATATTGAGAAAAAAGCTATAGAGCAAATTTGACAAATGTAAGAAAAGTTTCTCCATATTTCTTTATGTCTATTACACTTACGTTGCTGTCTAGTTTTATAAGGTTTCTTGATGAATGCTCGATAATCAATAGAGAACTTTCTTTTGATACTTCCTTAAGTTTGTAAATCAGTTTGGCATAATTGCTGAAATTGTAAAAAGGGTCGGCAAATATTATATCAAATCTTCTGTTGGAAATTTTTAGGAAATTGATAGCGTTATCCCAAGATTTTTCGAGTATCAAGTATCTATCTTTGCTAATCCCTAGAATACTGAGATTATTCTTTAATTGGTTCATCAAAGAGTAATCATTATCGACAAAACAAACGAAGTTTGCTCCTCTACTTAATGCTTCTATTCCTATTATACCAGAACCTGAAAAGATGTCTAAAAATGAAACTCCACTTACATCTATTATGTTAAACAAAGCTTGGCGAACAACCTCCGAAGTAGGCTTTACATGACTTGATCTTACTACTATTTGTCTTCCTTTAAGGTATCCCCCCGTTATTCTTAACATTACTCTGACAATAAAGATCCTACTATTTCTTTTATTACTTCGTTAGTAACTGATTCAACAACTTCACCCCTTCTTGATCTTAATATCTCAATTAGTGTGGATTTTTCATTTTCTGCTTTCAATTTCATCTCAGATTTGAATTTCTGAATTTCTTCAGAATAACTTTTTTCGAGTTCACCTTTAAAGTGTTGTAAGTCCTTCTCTTTTTGCTCTCTATACTTCTCGATTTCTGATTTTGCGGAATCAATTATTCTTTTTGCTTCTAGCCTTGCATCTTCTATCTTCTTCGAGAGATGCTCGTCTACTTTTAGTATTTCATCTATAGTTTTAGATATCTGGCTCATCTGGGCGGTGGAGGATTTGAACCTCCGACATCTGCTGTGTGAAAGCAGCGCTCTAACCAACTGAGCTAACCGCCCAACTATTCAAACTAAATTCTAAAACAATTGATCCTAAGTATCTAGTTAATTTCAAAAAAATCTTTTCAAAGACTAAATCAAAAAGCTAGATCAAAAGTTTAGACTACTACAAAATCGTTTTATTTTGAAGAAACTGTAAAAACTATTTGCCTTTTTTTCTGATAACAGAAAATATTATGCTAGTATATGCTATTAAGGCAACTACCAAAAGTATAGTGTCTATAATCAAAAATGTGATGTTAAAACTGTCAAAAGCATATTTGTAGAAGTAAAATATAAGAGAACCTAAAGTTGTTGCTACCATAAAAATAGCAGGTATAAAAGCAAACCAGCTTGTTTTTCCTCTGTACAGTAAGTAAAGTGTAATAACAATCAAAGCAAATGCAGAAACTAACTGATTAGCAGTTCCAAAAAGTTTCCATATTGCGACATAAGCACCACTTAATGCTAAGTATCCGGCAACAATTAATATAATTGTAACTGATTTAAATTTAGAAAGCTTTCTTCCAGATACATTTAAATAAATTTCCTCTAGTAGAAATCTTGATATTCTAGTTGCAGTATCTAGAGTAGTTAGCATGAAACCGTTAATCATAAGTATTGCTAAAGATAGACCAAAAGATCCTAAAATACCTTGAGTTAGTCCATTGTATGCATTGCCAAATGCAATTATTCCTTTACCTTCCTTGACAAATTTAACTAATGTGTCTGGTGTTAAGAAGAATATTGTTCCGAGTATAACAGTAACGGCAAGAAGACTTTCTGTTAGCATACCGCCATACGCTACAAATCTTGTATTCTCTTCATTAGCAATCTGCTTTGATGTAGTTCCTGAAGCAACTAAGGAATGAAATCCCGAAATAGCGCCACAAGCAACTGTTATAAATAATATAGGCCAAATAGGTTCAAGCAAATCGGTACTCGGATCTTTTGCTATTTCAGTTACCTGTAAAAAAGGTATTTTTATATCAAAGTTTAAAAAGTTAAAAAAGATTATCCCTAATATGCCAAAAAACATTCCTATAAAAAGTATGTAGGAGTTAATATAATCTCTTGGTTGGAGAATAAGGTTGACAGGGAGTATTGAAGCTATAAGAGAATAAGCGAGTAGTATTAGTATCCAAACTGTTATAGATGTTTCTTTGTCAAAGGGTAATAAAATTCCAATATTGTAACTGAAAGATACAAAAATGCTTAATGCTACTATAAAGAGACTTATAACAGTTGAGATGATAATATTTAACTTGAGTTTGTATATCATAAGACTTGCTAATAATGCGACTACTAATATTGTAGCAGTTGGTATGACAATTCTTGGTTCTGAAACAAATGTTACCGCAGTGAAAGCAGCAAATACTGCAACAACTATTATAAGAGCTAACAAAACAAATACTAGCATAAATAGACTTGCAAACTTACCTAAAACATCCTTTGAAATATCAAAGATAGATCTACCCTGATTCTTAACCGAAATTGCTAGAGATAGAAAGTCATGAACTGCTCCAAAAAATACTCCACCTAGTAAAACCCATAGCCAAACAGGCCCCCAACCGTACATACTAATTGCTATTATGGGACCCAGGATAGGACCAGCACCTGCTATTGAAGCAAAATGGTGACCAAATAATACAAATTTGTTTGTTGGGACATAATCAATTCCATCCATTTTCTCAACTGAAGGTACTTTGTTTTCTCTACTTATACCTATAACTCTGCTAATATACTTAGCATATAGGAAATAGCCTAGAAAGAAGATTACTATCGACAGAAGAAACATTAAAATCATAAGCTTATCTCTCTCAAATAAGTAATTTTGTTTGTCATTAAACTAGAATTTCAAAAAATAACTTAGGTGTTCAAAAAATTGCTAAATGTCTTAGGATGTTAATCTTGAAGGAAAGATAGTTTATGAAAGTATGTCAGAATAATTCTTCTGATATTTTTCTTGAGAGTTGTTAAAGAGATGTGCAATGAGATAGAAAGAGAATAATTGACAAAGAAAAAAGCATAATTATTGTTTGGTTGTTTTAATAGGTGTTTTTAGGAGTATAGGAAGGCTTATGTGTCAAGCATACATTATCGTGTTGAGAATTTAGGTGAGATGAGAGGTGGGATTGATGGTGTGATGTTTGAGGTGATGTATTTTTTTGAAAAAGGTTGAGAGGTGGTTGATGGGTGGAATAGGCAAAGAGGTTAAGTATTCTTTGAGTGAGGTATTAGAAGGATTTGGGAATTACAGGTATCAATTAGATGGAATTTTGAGAAGTTTATAGATAATTTCAAATGCTGTATGATAAGATGGTTAGAAGAGGAGGATGTAGAAGTTGATAGGAGTTTAAGGATGTCTAATCTCTCTCGAAGTTTTGGGAGGTAAAGCTAGAGATGGAAGCATGGATTTATAAGAGTATTGTTGGATGAGGTAGGTGTTGTATATGAGATTATGGTATGGGATGTTAGAGTAGAAGATTAGATGGAAAGGGGGTATATATAACCGATGGTTTTTGGTACTGATTTAAAGTTTATGGAGTGCTGGAAATATGGAAAAGCAAGGGTGAGGTGGTGTAAATTTTCGAGGATGTGTCTGAGAATTTAGAGATGTAGAGTGTGATGATAGGGAATTTTTAAAAAGATTGTGAGGTTACTTTTGTTTTGAATTATTGAATTTTAGTTTGATAGCCGATGAAAGTATTAGGAAACTGTTTTAGAGGTTAGAGAGGGTATTCTTGGACTTTTATATTCTTTCACGAAAAAATGTCAAGCTTTTTACCAAACTTCAGCTATTTAATTCTTGAAAAATGTTAGTTATACTTTTACGATTATAATTAGGAGGTATGATTATGGAAGTACTCGTGGAGGGTAAAGGGTTTAACATAACAGATGATGTTAGGGATCACATAAATGCTAAGCTTTCGAAGATATCATTTGCTGAGGATAAGGTTAGGAAGGTACACTTTTTTATATCGACTACTCCGACCTCTTCGATTTTATGTGAATTGGATATATTTGTTGATCATACGAAAGTTTTTGCGAAGTATGAACATCAGGATTGGAAAATAGCTATAACTGATGCAATTAACATAGCTCATGATCTAATAATAAAAGAGAGGAAAAAGAAAAAAGCATCAAGGCTTAGGGAAGCAAGAAAGAAAAGGCAATGACAGTTGAGAATTTCGTAGATATAGCCAAGAGAGATTACAATCTTGATATTGAGATAATAACCTGCAAGAATATAGCTAGTAATAAAGTTATAAATTCTGTTGTAACTAATAGGCCTGGTTTATCTCTTGCAGGTTTTTTTGATAATTTTGCTTACGATAGGGTTCAGATAATAGGTAGAGGGGAGCAGGCTTATATAAGAAAAGCATACCAGGATAATGATCAAGAAAAGATAAAGAATTTTGAAACTTTTTTTTCTTTTGATATACCTTGTTGTATTGTTTCTGATTATAGTGAATTACCGGAGGAATTTGTCGAATTAAGTTTATCGAAGTGTATTCCTATAATAGCTAGTTCTCTTGATACCTACCAACTTACATTCTCAGTGGAACTTATTCTGAACAATGAGCTAGCACCTAGGGTTGTTGTAAATGGTGGTATGTTTGACATTTTTGGGTATGGGGTTTTAATAATAGGTAGAAGTGGTATAGGTAAAAGTGAAGTAGGTCTTGAGCTTTTGAGCAGAAAACATAGATTTGTTTCAGACGATGTTGTTATGATAAAGAAAATAAGATATCCTGAAGGATACAGGCTTGTTGCGTTTCCATACAATCCTAAATACTCAAATATCATTGAGGTTAGAGGAATAGGAATAATAAATGTTGATAATATGTTTGGTACGGGTTTTACGATACCTAAAAAAGAAATAGATATAGTGATAGAATTGATTGACTGGGATAGTACTATTATGGTAGATAGGATAGGGGATAATGTTGAAACATATGAGGTTTTAGGAATAAAATTACCCAAAAAAACTATACCTGTAAGTCCAGGGAGAAATATACCGTTTTTGATTGAAACTGCTATAATTAATGAAAGAATAAAAGAAAAAAGGATTATAAGATGATAAGGAAAAAATTTGTTATAAGAGCTAAATATGGAGTTCATTTGAGACCTGCTGTTAGAATATATGAAACTATAAAAGACTATAAATCTAAAGTTGAGATAAAGAAAAATGATGTTGTTGCGGATGCTAGGAGTACTCTTGGAGTGATGCTTCTTGGTATGATGCCAGGAGATGTAATAGAAGTTATAGTTAATGGTGTTGATGAGGAAGAAGTAATGCAGAAGCTCACAGATCTGATAGACCACAAAAATTTTGGAGAGGAGGAAGATGATTAAATATACTCAAAAATCTTTTCAATTTTCTCCATTCGGAGTATATCTCTACCCATAACTATATAGTCAGCTCCTAATTCAAATGCTTCTTTTGGTGACATAACTCTTTTTTGATCATCTGTTTGATTACTAATCCTTATTCCAGGTGTTATAGCTTTTGTTTTTGGAAATCTTCTTTTGATTTCTCTAACTTCGTTTGGTGAACATACAAAGTAGTTTATTCCGTTTTCTAGCCCAATTTTGACTAGTCTTGTGACTTCGTCTTCTATGGTGCTATTAATACCTATTTCTCTTAAGTTTTCCTGTGAGAAGCTTGTGAGTATTGAAATACCAACAGGTATTATGTTTTCTTCTAGTGAAACTTGGGATACTATTTTTAGGGTTTCACTACCTGATAGTAGATGTACGGTAAACATATCACATATTTTTGATATTGCTCTTATATGTTTTTCTACTGTTGCGGGTATATCAAAGAACTTCAAATCTAAGAAAACTCTTTTGTTGTTATTTTTCAGTATATCTATTATTCTTATGTGTTCTTTTAAGAATATAGAGTGGACTTTGTACCAGACAAATACATCTTTTGTTTTGTCAAAAACTGAGATAAAGTCATCAAAGTTGGTAACGTCGATAGCTACTATTATTTTGTCTACGTTTGGTTTCATTTTCTATACCTCAGCTTCTTTATTTCTTCTTCAATTGGTATATTCTTTATGGGTAGTTTTTCAAGTATATCAAGATAATAAGTGTTACCTGCGAGTAGCATGTTTATTTGCTCCAAAGTTACGGGGAAAAATCTAAATCTACCTAGTAGTCTAGCTATGGATTTTACAAGAGAAACAGGTAAGTATATCTTTGAATAATTCTTCTTGCCTAAGGATAGAGCAAAAGTATCAATAAACTCGTTATATGTGTATTCTCTGGGGCCTACTAAGTTGAATTCTTTTTTATTTATTGATGTATCTGTTGCTATGTATGATATGAAATTTGATAGTGTTGTTATTGATATAGGTCTTATCAAATAGTTTCCGTCTCCTATTATTGGTACTACTCCTAGTCTTATCATGGAATATATCATTTTTGTGAATTCTCCGTCAGGTCCTATTATTATTGAAGGTCGTAATATTATCCAGTTATCAAATGATTCTATTACATATCTCTCAGCTTTGTATTTAGTTGTGTAGTATTGAGATATTGTTTTTATAGATACTCCTAGGGCGCTCATTTGTATGAATCTTTTAACTCCGTGTTTTAGACTGTGATCTACCAAGTTTTTAGTTGCTTCAAAATGGTGTTTCCAAAATGTTATTCTTTTTCTAGGGAACTCTCTAATTATACCAACCAAGTTGATAACAGTGTCAACACCTTCTAAATGATCTGAATAACTTTCAGGAGTTGTTATATCTCCGTTTATTACCTGAATGTTTTTTAAGTAACTTTTAGGAGTTATATTTTCTAGTATTCTTTCTAGTTTATTAGGATTTCTGACTAGTACTTTTATTTTCACGTCTTTCTGCAATAGTTTGTCTAAAGTGTTTCTTCCTACGAAACCAGTAGCACCTGTTAGAAATATTATCATATCTGAATTTTAATCAAAATGTTCACATAAAATAAAATTATACAATTACCTTTCCGTGGAGTTTTGTAATTAATTCTTGACAAAAAGTATAGAGTTTTGCTGATTGATTTGTTAGATTTATCTCATATTGAATGTTAATTACAAAAACTTTACTTTGCTAAATGTTATCAATCTAAATATCAATTCTAAAAAATAAAGGAGGTAGTATGAAAATAGTTTTTGCCTCTGACTTTGATGGTACAATATCGCTGAGAGATTTTTACTGGATAGTTATTGACAAGTATTTAGGCAAAGATTATATTGATTTATACATACAATGGCAGGATAAGAAAATAAAAGATGTCGATTTTCTGAATATAGTTTTTAATAACATAAATAAAGATTACGATACAATTATGAATGATATAATCTCTATACCAGTAGATAAAAGTGCTATTGAGTTTATTAAATGGTTTACGAGTGAGGTTGGGGATTTTTATGTAGTTAGTGCTGGTTGTAAGTACTATATCGATATTCTTATGGAGAAGTATGGTGTTTCTGATTTAGTTAAGGTTATAGCAAATCCAGGGTACTACAAAGACGGGAATATATATATGGTACCTGACAATACTAAAGAATACTATTCAGAGATTTTTGGTGTTGATAAAGGAAAAGCTGTTGAAATTATAAAGAGAGATGCTAATTTTCTATTTTTTGCCGGAGATTCAAGGCCGGATTATTATGCTGCGAAAGTTGCTGATTATGTTTTTGCTAAACATCAACTTGCTGATATGTTAAAAAATGAAGGTATTAGTTTCTTTGAATTCAAAGATTTCTCTGATATTTATTATGAAACAAAGAAAATTGTGGAAGATCTTAAGGAGGTACTATGAACAAGTTTTTGACACCTAGAGAAATATCAATACCTTATGTGCTAAAAATATATAGAGGGCTAAAAGATGAAGTAGGAGAAGTATTAGGCAGCATTGGTGTATCTTCTGTTGTGATATTCTATGGAGAAGGTATCCAAAAGATGTTTGGTAGTAGTATTCAAAATTCTATAAAATCGAAAAATATAAACATATACGAAGTTTATGAAGGTAAATCAAATAAAATAGAAGACATATATGAACTTGCTTTTAAAATAAAGCATTCTGATGTTATACTGGGTGTTGGTGGAGGTAAGGTAATAGATATAGCGAAGTATGTAGGATATATAAGGAAAATACCTGTAATAACATTTCCTACAGCTCCTTCTAATGATAGTATATGTAGTCCTTTGTGTTCTCTGATTATAGATGGTAAAAGAACTACGGTGCCAGCAAAAATACCGTTTGGAGTTATAGCAGATACTAATATACTATCGAGTGCTCCTGAGAGTTTCATATACTCAGGCATAGGTGATATTCTTTCAAAGATAAGCGCTTTGTATGATCTGGATTTTGAAGAAAAAAATAAAAAGATAAATCATGATGATTTTGCTAGGATGGTGGCTGAGAAATCTATAGATAGTCTTCTTTATTACGAAACTGAAAACATAAGAGATGAAGATTTTTTGGGCAAATTAATAGATTCTCTCATAATGAGTGGTATAGCTATGGAAATAGAAGGAGATAGCGCTCCAGCAAGTGGATCTGAACATCTAATTTCTCATGCTCTTGACAAAATATTACCTAATCCTCACTTACACGGAATACAAGTAGGTATAGCAACGTACATTATGGTAAATATACAAGATAATCCTAGAAAGAACATTGTAGTAGATATGCTTGAAAGAACAGGATTTTGGAAGTTCGTACAAAAAGATAACTTTAACATAAATGCTTGGTTACTTGCTATTGATAACGCATCTAGTATAAAGCCTCATAGATTTACAACGATACATGATGAAAATTATAAGAATAAGGCTAAAGAATTTATAGTGAATGATGATATGATGAAACACATTTTCTCAAAGTAGCAATAATCAAAAAGAATTTAGAGATACTTTTTAAGTGTTTGTTTTTGTATCGAGAAAATTCATAATCTATTAAAAATTTAGGTTATCATATTTTTTACCAGTTCATCTTTTATTTTGTTTATTTCTTCCAATGAGTTAATACCACCTCTTACAAAATCAGGTCTTCCTCCGCCTTTTACACCTAGTTTATTTAAGTCTTTTACGATGTTGTTTAAGTTGATATTTGTATTAGTTCCTGCGATGAAACCTATGGTGTTGTCTTTCTGAGATATTATGAATACAATTACATCAGTTAGTTTTTCTTTGATTTTATCTACTATTCCACCTAAAGAGTTTATATCTATATCGTTCAAAACCTTGAATATGAGTTTGTACTTTCCTATTGTTTCGTATCCTTGAAGTATTTCTTCTAAGCTTACTTGCTTTGAAGGTAAAGATTTTGCCTTCTCTAGTTCTTTAATTTTGCTTATAAGGAACTGTATTCGTTGAGGTATATTTTCGATGCTTGTTCCTAGAGTACTTGAGATATTTTCTAGTATTTCGGTATATTCTCTAAACTTATCTAGAGAAGATTTACCTGCAACTGCTTCTATTCTTCTCATTCCTGATGCTATTGATTTTTCATCAATTATTTTTATAAGTCCAATTTCTCCTGTTCTATTTACGTGAGTACCACCGCAAAACTCTTTTGAAAATCCTGGTATTTCGACTATTCTTACGATGTCCCCATATTTTTCTCCGAAAAATGCTAGTGCTCCTGTTTTTAATGCTTCATTTTTGGGCATATACTTTTTTATAACTTCAATATTTCTTAATACGATTTCGTTTGCTTCTTCTTCCACATTCTTTATGTCATTACTTGAAAGTGAAGAGTAGTGTGAGAAGTCGAATCTAAGCCTATTAGGTTTAACAAGGGATCCTGCTTGAGCTACATGTTCTCCTAATACTTTCCTCAGTGCTGAGTGTAATATATGAGTCGCAGTGTGATGTTTGGCTATATTCCTTTTCCTATTTATGTCTACGATCATTCTTGCCTTTGCTCCGGTATGTATTTCTCCATCTTCGGTACTTACTATGTGAAAGTAAATGTCGTTATCTTTTTTGGTATCAATTACTAATAGGGATGTTTCACCGGATGTTATTATACCAATGTCCCCTACTTGACCTCCGCCCTCACCATAAAATGGGGTTTCTTCAGTTACTACTATTCCAATATCCCCTTTGGTTAATTTATCTGTTTCTGCGAAAGTTTTTTCTTTCTTAACATATAATCTAATTACTTTTGATTCATATTCGTAGTATTCATCACCAACATATTTTGTAGAATGTTCTAATTTTGATATTACCGAGAAATCAAAAGTTTCATCTCGTTTCCAGCTGAGTTTTCCTCTTTGTTTTTGTTCTTCCATAAGTTCATTAAACCTGGCCCAGTCAATGTTTATTTTTTCATCTTTGCACACATCTTCAATTACATCGAGGGGTAACCCTAGAGAATCATATAGCTTGAATATATCATCTCCGGATATATAGCTATGTTTATTATCTTTTGCCTTGTTTATTATTTCAGAAAGGTATTCAATGCCTTTGGAGATGTTTTTGAAGTACTTTTCTTCTTCAACTTTTATAACTTTTTTAATACTATCTTTTTTACTGACTATTTCTGGATAGGTGTCTCCCATAGATTCTACTACACTGTCAATAATCTTGTAGATTATTGGTTCATTTATTCCTATTTTACCTGCGTATCTTAATGCTCTTCTTAATATCCTTCTTATTACATATCCTCTGCCTTCGTTAGAAGGATATATTCCTTCAGCACCTACGAATGTGATTGCTCTAGTGTGATCAGCGATTACATTCATTGCAAATATGTTATCTCCTTCATATTTTTTCCCTGTTTCTTGTGATATTTGTGTTATGATGGGTTCAAATATATCTGTTTCGTATACGCTTTTCTTGTTTTGTAGTATCATAGCTAGTCTTTCTAAACCCATTCCTGTATCTATTCCTTTAAATTCAAGTTCTGTTCTATTACCATTTTTGTCTTGGTAATACTGCATAAAGACTAAGTTCCAAAATTCGAGAAAACCGTCACAATCTTCAGGTGTTTTACAATCTTGTTTGTTGTATCCCCATACATCTCTCAAATCTATGTAAATTTCCGAGCAAGGTCCGCAAGGTCCTTCGTCTCCTGGTGGTCCCCAAAAGTTATCCTTTTCGCCTAATCTTATAATTCTATCACTTTCAATACCAATGTGTTTATTCCATATTTCAAATGCTTCATTGTCATCTTTATATATGCTTATCCAGAGAGAGTTTTTATCTATTCCAACTACTTCTGTAACGAATTCCCAGGCAAATTCTATTGCTTCTTTTTTAAAGTAATCTCCGAAAGAAAAATTGCCAAGCATTTCAAAAAATGTATGATGTCTAGGAGTTTTACCTACATTTTCAAGATCGCTTGCTTTACCTCCTGCTCTTAAACATTTTTGAATTGAAGTTGCTCTAGTGTACGGAGGTTTTTTTTCTCTCAGAAAGTATGGTTTGAATTGAACCATTCCAGCCGTTGTAAAAAGTAGGGTAGGGTCATCTGCAGGTATGAGTGGACTGCTTTCGACAATCGTGTGCCCTTTAGTTTCAAAAAAAGACAAAAATTCTTTCCTGATTTCTTTGCTACTAAGCTGTTTCATAGACAAAATATGAATAATTTTTGGTTTTCATTTCAATTTGTATGACTAGTAACTGCTGTGAATGTTTTGGAATTTTTCTTGACTTATGACTAAAATATTTTTATGATATACCCTAATAGAAAGGAGGATTTTTATACTTTATCTGTTTTTTATTGGTAGGTTATTTTTGGGTGGTTATTATATTTTTAATGGTTTAAATCATTTTGTATAGCTGTGAATATACTTGCTGTATATACCCAAAGCAAGGAGTTCCCTTTTCCTGAGATAGAAGTTTTTGTGACAGGTATTTTGCTATTAATTGCGGGAGTTACTATTATTACAGGATTATTCCCCAAGATTGGTGTTTTATCTTTAACGTTATTTTTTATTCCTGTTACCATAATAATGCATAACTTTTGGTTTGTTTCTGATGATCAAAAGGTAACTGAAATGATTAACTTTCTTAAGAATTTTGCCTTGATGTTTAGTAGCTGGATTTTCCTTACTATACCTGAACCTTGGCCATTGAGTTTAGGGAATAAGGTGTCAAATAGTTGATACTTTTGCTAACTTTTGGATATCCCTGTATTTCAGGATCTAGGTAATTTTTGAACTGGTTATTTTGTGGGGGAGTTTGTGATTTGTTTTGATGTATTTTTTGAGATTTTAGGTGAATTAAATTTAATCTAATTTGTGTTAGTGGTTTGTAATTTATTATAATTAAAGTTAAATATTTTGTTTGGGAGGTTTTTATGGCTGAAGGTAAGTTTGAGAGGAAGAAGCCTCATATAAATGTTGGAACTATAGGTCACGTTGACCATGGTAAAACTACTTTAACTTCTGCTATTACAAAAGTTTTAGCAAAGAAAGGATATGCTAAAGAGAAGAACTATGATGAAATTGACAATGCTCCTGAGGAAAAGGCAAGGGGTATAACTATTCAGATACAGCACATTGAGTATGAAAGTGATATTAGACACTATGCCCATATAGACTGTCCAGGACACGCAGACTATGTTAAAAATATGGTTACTGGTGCTGCTCAGATGGATGGTGCTATACTAGTTGTTGCTGCTAATGATGGTGTTATGCCTCAAACAAGAGAGCATGTACTACTAGCAAGACAGGTTGGTGTTCCTTACATAGTTGTCTTTTTGAATAAAATTGATATGGTTGATGATCCAGAGATAATTGATATTGTTGAAGAAGATGTAAGAGATTTGCTTAAGAAATATGGTTATCCTGGTGATAAAGTTCCTATCATAAGAGGGTCTGCTTACAAAGCAATGACAAACCCAGATCCAGCTGGTGATGGTAAATGTATTATCGAACTAATTGAGGCTCTTGATAAGTATATTCCAGAGCCAGTTAGAGAGATTGATAAACCATTCTTGATGCCTGTTGAAGATATATTCTCCATATCTGGTAGAGGAACTGTTGTTACAGGTAGGGTTGAAAGAGGTAAAATTACTCCTGGTGAAGAAGTTGAGATAGTAGGTCTTTCTTATGAAGTTAAGAAGACAGTTGTTACATCAATAGAAATGTTTAGAAAAGAACTTGATTCTGCTATAGCAGGAGATAACGCAGGACTTCTACTGAGAGGTATAGGAAAGGATGAAGTTTGGAGAGGGCAGGTTATTTGTAAACCAGGTTCTGTTACCCCTCATAAGAAGTTTAAGGCAGAAATATATGTGTTGAAAAAAGAAGAAGGTGGAAGACATACTCCATTCTTTGCAGGTTACAGGCCTCAATTCTTCTTCAGAACTGCTGATGTTACTGGAACAGTCACAAAAATACCAGGTGAAATGGTTATGCCAGGCGATAATGTTAACGTTGAGGTTGAGCTTATTTATCCCGTTGCTATGGAGAAGGGACTTAGGTTTGCTATAAGAGAAGGTGGTAAGACTGTAGGTGCTGGTGTTGTTACCGAGATTATTGAGTAATGGGATAAACTATGGTTTCTAGAATTAGAGTTAAGTTGAAATCATACGATGCTGAAGTTATAGACAAAACGGCTAAAGATATCTGTAATGTCGTGAAGAAT
The DNA here is from genome assembly GCA_026415355.1 of Brevinematales bacterium. Taxonomy (NCBI): domain Bacteria; kingdom Pseudomonadati; phylum Spirochaetota; class Spirochaetia; order Brevinematales; species Brevinematales bacterium. Next base: position 32,158 of record JAOAHF010000014.1, on the reverse strand, counting down.
GTTGGGGCTAATGTTGTAGGCCCCATACCCCTACCTACGAAAATTAAAAGATATACTGTCTTGAGATCACCACACATAGATAAAGATTCGCGAGAACACTTTGAGTATAGGTTACACAGAAGGTTAATAGATATAATTGAGCCGTCTCAAGAAGTAATTGATGCTCTATTGAGATTGGAGATATTACCTTCAGTAGATGTTGAGATAAAACAGGATTAAAGGGGTGATTACCCTGTTTTGGGAGGAAAGTATGGGAAAATCTTTTACTGGTAAAGGTCTTATAGGTAAAAAAGCAGGTATGACTCAAGTTTTTCTAGGTGAAAGTGTTGTTCCGGTAACGGTTATAGAGATAGGCCCATGTCCAGTATTACAAGTGAGAACTAAAGATAAAGATGGGTATAATGCTATACAACTTGGATTTGGTTCAGTTAAGCACAAAGTTAGAGATAAAACGGATAAAACAAAATACAAGGTAGTTTTGAAGCCAGCTATAATAAAAGAGTTTAGAGTTGATGATCCTTCAAAGTTTAATAAGGGTGATATTCTAGATGTTTCTTATCTTGAAGGGGTTAAGTTTGTTGATGTTAGTGGATACTCTAAAGGTAGAGGATTCCAAGGTGTTATGAAGAGATGGGGATTCTCAGGAGCTCCTGATTCTCATGGTCAGTCGGTTTTTCATAGGAGACCGGGTTCTATAGGTCAGCACACATTCCCAGCAAAGGTTTGGAAGGGAAAGAAAATGGCTGGTAGAATGGGAGGTACCAAAGTTACGGTACAGAATCTTGAGGTTGTCTATATTGATAAAGAGAAGAATTTGATGCTTGTTAAAGGATCAATTCCTGGATATAATGGAAGTTTTGTGATAGTAAGAGAGGCTATTAAAAAGTCTCTTGCTGTTAAGTAGGAGGGGTGGCCGAGCGGACGAAGGCAGTAGTCTTGAAAACTACAGTACCCTTCTCAGGGTACCGGGGGTTCGAATCCCTCCCCCTCCGAAATCTTAAATATACTCAATAACTGTTCCTAACTTAGGAATGTTTGATTTGTGGTTCAGAAAGTATACCAAAGATGTTTCTGTAAATGGGTTTTCAAAGTTGTACTTCCTATAACTGTTTGGACTTGTTATTCTAGTTATTACCATATCAGATGTTTGTTTTATCAAAGTATATCCTCTACCTCTACTGCTAAAAAAGCTGCTGTATGCATGATTACTTTCGATTTCCTTTCTTACAAGCGATCTTGATATACTACTTACGTCTGCTAATCCGAGATAATCACCTATTCTGATTATGAACAAATTATCCGTTTTTATTAAGTCAATTAGTATCTTTACGTTTATGCTACTTATATTTATTGTTGCTTCTATTATGTTGTCTATAACCTCAGATGATGCTATTATTACATCATTTATATCAACTTCATTTTCTATCTCAAAGTATTCCATAAATGATATTATATTGTCTAGTGCTTCTTCAGGAGTATTTCTTATATCACCTTCTATTGTTGCTGTATCTCTGTATATATTTGCATTATCATTTGTTAAATTTTTTGATAGATTGCCGATAAAGTCTTTTGCTGTTAAATTTTTGAATATGCTTTCAAAGCATAACAAAAAAATTTTTTCACCTTTTTTTGAGTTTAGATTATTTGGTAATCCAGAAACAAATGCTAGAATATTTGTATTTTCAAAACTTATTTTTCTTCTTAGGATGCTAAGTTTGTTTATGTCATCTACTATTATTATTTCTTCATTCGGTTGAGTATTTAGATTTTCATTAAGAAACTTTATGTTATTAAATCCTATGTGGTAAAGTATGCTAAGGAGATATGGATTTTGGGTGATAGCTACCATTTTCACACTCAAGAATATAATCTTTTTGATAGATTATTTCAATAAATTTTTGTCTAGAGTTTTTTGAAAATCTTTAGTTTGAAATATTCATATTCTGTTTTTGATAATCCACTTTATGAAGAAGTTTTTTGATTTGGCTCTTAGATTTTTAGCAACTGGTGGAGCTTTTGAATATTTGCCGTCTTGGGCTAGGGGAACTTTTGGGACACTTATCGGTGTTTTAGTATTTGTTTTGTTGAGTAATTATGAAATAATTTTCTATGGTCTATTGGTGCTTCTTATGGTATTAGCGTTTCCTGTAAGTAATTATGCTGAAAATAAAATACTCAAAGGACAAAAAACAGAATATGTGGTTATTGATGAGATCGTTGGATACATGATTTCTACAATTGGTTTTAAGTTTTCTTTCAGTTTGGAGGGATTTACGGTACTTTTGCTAACATTTGTGATTTTTAGAATATTTGATACATTTAAACCGTATCCAATAACTCACATAAGATCATTTGGGAATGGTGTTGGGATTGTGTTGGATGATATTTTTGCTGGTGTTGTAACTAATATACTTGTGAGAATTCTTTTAGCTTTTGAGGTATCGAGAATATTCATACCTTTGTTGATGTAAGTAATGTTTGAGTTATGATTTGTATCTTGAAACGGTATTTGAGAGCTTGAGATACCTTAAAACTTTAGAAAGTTATGTGGAGAAGTTAAGCTTATTTTCTAAAAATAGTTTTGAGAGTAATAGTTGCACATATTTTTTATATTACATTTATTGCATAGAGGATTTCGTGGTTTGCATATTGTTTGTCCAAATGCTACCATAAGATAGTTTATTTTTCTCCAGTGTTGTTTGGGTATTATCTCCATAAGTTTAAATTCGGTTTCTTCGGGGGTTTTAGTTTTTACAAGACCTATGCGATTAGATATTCTATGTACATGTGTATCTACACATATAGCATCTATTCCAAAAGCAACTGACAATACTAGATTTGCTGTTTTTCTTCCGACGCCTGGTAGACTAGTAAGATCTTCAATGTTTGATGGAACCTTACCGTTATATTTATCTATTAAGATTTTTGAAATTTCTTTTAGAATTTTTGCTTTATTTCTATAAAAACCTACTGGATATATTAGTTTCTCTATGTCTTTGACTTCGGCTTTTGCGAAATCTTCTGGAGTTTTTAGATTTTGGAATAGTTTGGATGCTACTGGGTATGTTACTTCATCTTTTGTCCTTAAGCTTAGTATTGTTGATACTAGGATCTGAAAAGGAGTTGATCCCTTTAGGTCTTTATACTTTTTTAGAGGTGATTCTTCGTTGTTCCATATTTCTTCAAGGAAAATGAGTATTGTGTCTATATGTTTGGTCATAGAGTTTCGGTTATTGCTTTGATAAAGCTGTTAAATATGGGGTTTGGCGAAAATATGGACGACTGAAATTCAGGATGAAATTGAACACCTACCATAAATCTATTTGATGTGTTTTCTATTATTTCAACAAGTCCTGTTTCACTAAAACCTGAGAATACTATTCCATTTTCTTCAAATGATGGTATATACTCTGGATTGAATTCGTATCTGTGTCTGTGCCTTTCATATACTTCTTCTTGCTTATAGGCTTGGTAAGCAGTTGTATTTTTCTTGATCAGGATTTTTTGAGCCCCTAATCTCATAGTACCACCTTTTGCTATTATTCTTTTTTGTTCGTCTAGTAGAGATATAACTGGATGTGATGTTTTAGTTTCGAATTCAAGGCTATTTGCATCAGTTAGCCCGCAAACATTTCTAGCAAACTCAATTGACATTAATTGCATACCTAGGCATATACCTAAGAAAGGCACATTGTTTTCTCTAGCAAATTTTATTGAGTTAATCTTACCTTCGATTCCTCTTTTTCCAAAACCTCCTGGTACTATTATGCCATCTGCTTTAGATAGTACATCAACGATTTCAGTTTCTGATATTTTGTCTGATTCAATATTTGTAGTTTTGATTTTTACCTTATTTTCGATTCCTGCATGGAATAGAGATTCATAGATGCTTTTATAAGAGTCTCTCAGGCTTACATATTTTCCGACAACTGCAATTGTTATCTCTTCTTCTAGGGATTTGAAAATTTCTACTTTCCTTTGTAGCAATGATATTTCGGGAGTTTTGTGAGGAATTCCTAAAATACTACATATTGTTTTGTCTAATTCTTGTTCTATGTAAGATAGAGGTACTTCATAGATTGTAGACATATTTAGTGATTTTATAACTGCTCTTTCTTCAACATTTGTAAATAATGCAATCTTTTTGGTTTCATTTTTTGAAAAATCCTTCTCTGATCTACATATTATGATGTCTGGTTGTATTCCCAGTTCGCGTAGTTTGGCAACAGAGTGTTGAGTAGGTTTGGTTTTTATTTCATCTGATGAAGATAGGTACGGCAGTAAGGTTACATGGATAAAGAGAGTATTTCTTTTACCTATTTCAAGTGAAAATTGTCTTATAGCTTCTATGAATGGTACACTTTCAATATCTCCTACTGTACCACCTATCTCTACAAGTAGTATATCGACTTCTTCATTTTCAACTTTTTCTGCTAGTTTTATAAGATCTTTTATTTCGTTTGTAACATGTGGAATAACTTGTACTGTTTGACCTAGATAATCTCCTCGTCTTTCTTTTTCTATTACGTTTTTGTAAACTTTACCGGCAGTGATAGAACTTGTTTTGTACATCTTTTGGTTTAAGAATCTTTCATATGTTCCCAAATCAAGGTCTGTTTCTCCACCATCAAATGTCACAAATACTTCGCCATGTTGATAAGGACTCATTGTTCCTGCGTCTACATTTAGGTAAGGATCTATTTTGACGATATTAACCCTATATCCCATTGATTTTAGTATTAGACCTATTGATGCAGTGCTTACTCCCTTGCCGAGTGAGGAGCAAACTCCTCCAGTAACAAATATATATTTTGTGCTATCCAATTTCATGGACAAAAATCCTAAATAAAAGGTTGTTCCTTTATCAATTTGTGCTACTGGTATTGATTTTATGGAAGTTTAATGATTTGTGACTTTTAAATTTTGATGTTGTGATGCTTTAATAACATAATTTCTATACTATGTACTTAAGTAATATGAACCCGCCGACGAGTAGTATTACGAATGCTAGTGCTAACCAATCAAAGTATTTGTCTATGAATTGTTTTGCTTTTTCTCCAAAAAATATTAGTATTACAGCTTCAAGGAAGAATCTTGCACCCCTACTTAGAATAGATGCTAATATGAACAATGGTATATTGAAATAAAACGAACCAGATGCTATTGTAAATACTTTGTAGGGAATAGGAGTAAAACCGGCGATCATGACTGCTACAAGGCCATATGTATCGAATAGATCTTTAACCTTGTTATATGCATCCCAATAGTTGTAGAAATTCAAGATTGCTTTTCCTATTGTTTCAAATAGAAATACTCCTATCGCATATCCTAGTAATCCACCTAGTACTGAAAACAAGGTTGTATTAAAAGCAAATTTCAGACTCTCTTTAGGCTTTGATAGACAAAATGCTATTAATAATGGGTCTGGTGGTATCGGGAAAAATGAAGACTCAGCAAATGAAATAGAGTATAAAGCAATATTACCACCTGGTTTATCAGCCCAGCTTAGTACCCAATCATAAAGTGTTCTTAATGGATTTTTCATTTATTATCCCTCCTAGATAACGGATTATTTTGATAATGATAACGCTATGTAAATTACATCAACAGTTCACAAATAGCGTAGAAAATCGTAAGGTACTTACTTAGGTTTATTTAGTGTTAAGGTTTTTATAATAACAGTTCTGCTATTTGGACTGCGTTTAGTGCTGCTCCTTTTCTTATGTTGTCTGCAACTATCCACATTACTAGCCCGTTTTCCGTTGATATATCTTCTCTTATTCTACCTACATACACATCATCTGTGTCATAACCTTGTAACAAAGGAGTTGGGAATATATCGTTGAATGGATCATCCATTAGTTTTACTCCTTTGGCTTTTGATAGTATTTCCCTTGCTTTTTCGGGTGTAACTTTTGTTTCAGTTTCTATCCAAACAGACTCGCTATGACCTTTTACAACAGGTACTCTTACTGTTGTTGAGGATACCCTTATTTCTGGATCGTGTAGCATTTTTCGTGTTTCATTAACCATTTTCATTTCTTCTTTTGTGTACAGGTTTTCTAGTACTATATCTATTCTTGGTATTACATTCATAAATATGGGATAGGGGAATTTTTTAGGTTTAGAATTGAGGATACCTTCTCTGCCTAACTGAGAGTATATTTTAACTTCTTCTTCGAGTTCTTCAATGGCACTACCTCCGGCTCCTGAAACAGACTGGTAGGTAGATACTATTATTCTTTTTATTCTGGAGTAATCATATATTGGTTTTAGTGCTACGAGCATTTGTATTGTTGAACAATTTGGGTTAGATATTATTCCTTTATGCCACTTTAGGTCTTCAGGATTAACTTCAGGTATTACAAGTGGTACATCATCATCCATTCGGAAAGCACTTGAATTGTCTATTACAATGGTTCCATCTTTAGCTGCTATTGGTGAAAAGTTTTTCGAAACTGTAGCACCTGCAGAAAAGAGGGCTATTTCTATCTTGTACTTTTTAAAAACATCTTCTCTTAGTTCTAAAATTTCAACTTCTGTTCCTTTGAATTTCAGTTTTTTGCCTTTACTCCTTTCAGAAGCAAAAAGATATAATTCCTTAACGGGGAAGTTTCTTTGCTCTAATGTTTTTACCATTTCTTGTCCTACCGCTCCAGTTGCTCCTACTACTGCTACTACTTTCTCAGACATGTTTTATATCTCCTATGATTTACGGCAGAAATTATCAAGGAGGAAATAATTCTATTTCAAGAATAGAGTTTTTCTGTTTGTATGAGATTTCTCTCAATTTTTGTGTAGTGTTATTCTAACATTTTCAGTTGAACAAGGATTTTTAGTATAGAAAGTATGTTTATTATTCGTTATAATAATTTTATGAAAGACAGATTTGTAGATGATTTTTTTAAAACTACTAATTGCCATCTTTCAGGTAATTACTCTGTTTCTAAAATAGATTATAGTAAAGAGTACCCTAGGGAAAAGATACCCTTACAAATAAATGGAATGCCAGAAACTAAAAGCCTATTTGAGATTCTTTCGAGTAGAAGGAGTACTAGGGATTATAGCTCTGAAAGTTTATCTTTAGAGGAGCTATCTCTTTTGTGTTTTGGAATTCAAGGTATCACAAAGATTGGAGATGGTTACTATTTTAGGACTTCTCCTTCTGCTGGTGCTTTGTATCCAATAGAAACGTACATTAATGTAAATTTCTCAAAAAATTTACCTAAGGGGCTTTACCATCTTAGTGTAAAGCAGTTTGCTTTGGAAAAGGTAAAGAAAGGTGATTTTAGGAGTTTGCTGGCTGAAATATCATTTAATCAAGAAGCTGTATCTAAAGCTAGTTGTGTTTTTATATGGACTGCTGTTATATATAGAACCATTTCGAGATATGGAAATAGGGGTATAAGGTATATATTCATGGACGTAGGTCATATATGTCAAAATCTTTTACTTGTAGCTGAAGCAATAGGGTTAAAAGCATGTCCTATAGGTTCCTTTTCAGATGTAGAGATGAATAAGTTTATTGATGTTAATGATGATGAAGAAACTGCGATTTATTTAGCAACTGTTGGTAAATAAATATAAGTTTTAGATTTTCTTACTTGCGTATATTTCAAATGTGTCACCTAATCCTATATATGTTTGATATATTTCAAAAATTTTCCTTGAGATGGGGTTTTTAAATATTCTTTCAGGATGGTATCCTGTATTTACTACTTTTAAAACTTTAAACTTATTTTTTGAAAGTAAATGTGACATGGAATATGGTGAAAATTCGAATAAATGATCTTGAGGTATTACAGAATAATACCAGTCTGGTTTGAATCTAGCACTTGCACCGTCTCCGTTTGGAGTTGATATTCCTAGAATACCTCCGTATTTTAGCATTTTCCAGACTTTTCTTATAACATCTTCAGGGTTTGGTAAGTGTTCTATAACATACCAAAGAGTTATAATGTCAAATCTTTCTTTACTTTCAAATTTGTTTATGTCTATTATAAATATATTATCTCTTATATTGTTTGGAACTATGTGTAGTGTATCTTTATTTATATCGATGCCTTTTACTTGATATCCTCTATACTTAGCAACTTCAATGAAAATTCCAATACCGCAACCAATATCAAGTAGACTTTTGCCTTTTAGGGAAGATACAAAGTTTCTTACGTAACATCCGGAGCAATTTGAAGTTCCGCAGTTATTACATTCGCCCTCTCTTAAGTACAGGTTTTCTATAATGTCTAATCTTCTATTTGATATTTTTCTAACGTTTTCGATATCTTCATATATTTCTTTGCCATATCTATTCTTGTAGTTTTGGGTGTAATATGTGGAATTATATAGGTTTTTGACTTCTTCATAATACTCATAGGGTGATGACCTTTGTAGTGTTTTACAATCTTCGCATTTGTAAAGATTTGTTGTTAATTTTTTGACTTTAGTTGATTCACAGATATGACAGTTCATGATTGTTATTTAGTAAATTTTTTGTATATTTTGTTTATTTTTTCGATCCCTCTTTCTATGTTTTTATCACTTGCTGCAAAAGATAGTCTGAAATTAGTATTTCGTTCTGAGAAAACGTTACCTGGTATTATGAGTACTCCTTCTTCAATGCAAGCATTGACAAATTCTTGGACATTGATGTTTTTATCTTTAGGTGCTGGGAAGGAATAGAACGCACCTTCAGGTTTGGTTATGTCAAAGTTCTCGTTTAATCCATCTACTACCATATTTCTTTTTAGTTTGTATTTTTTTATGTAATCTGACATATCATAATCAAGTGCTTTTATGGATGCGTATTGCGCAAAAGATGGAGCACATACAAATGTATATTGTTGTAGTTTTATCATTTCTTTGATTATGGGTGAGGGGCCAAATGCATATCCTATTCTCCATCCTGTCATTGCGTATGTTTTCGAAAAACCACCTAGTAATATTGTTCTTTCTGGATACATGCTTGCTATTGAAGTGTATTCTACGTCATATACAAATTCATCGTATATTTCGTCAGACACTACTAGTAGGTTATACTTTTTTGCTATTTCGTAAACTGTTTGTATATCTTCTCTTGAGAGTACTTTACCTGTAGGATTTGCTGGAGAATTTATTAAGATGAGTTTAGTTTTATCTGTTATCTTGCCTTCTATTTCATCTTTTTTGTTAGCTAGTTCAAAATCAGGGTAGGTGTTGATTATTATTGGTTTACCTCCAAATAGATTTGTTAAATGTTTGTACATGACGAAGTATGGATCAAAAATTATAACTTCGTCTCCGTCATTTAGCAAAGCCATTAAAACAAGTGTAATACCACCGGATACTCCAGAGGTTATTATACATTCATCTTTTGAGTATTTAGTTTTTTTTCTTTTGTTTACAAAATCTGCAAGTTTTTCTCGTAGTGGCTCAATACCTTGGGTTAATGTATATTTGTTGAAACCTAGTTCTATTGCCTTTATTGCTTCCTTTTTAATCTCTTCTGGTACGTCAAAATCGGGTTGCCCTATACTTAAGTTTATTGGATCCTCTATCTTTTGAGCTAGATCAAATACTTTTCTTATTCCAGAAGAGTCAACCTTTTTACTCTTATCTGAAATAAAGTCTTGTATATCTGGTGTTTTTTTCATAATCTCTGAAGATTATAAAATACTGTGTATTGTTGATTCAAAAATCAAATATGGTAGAAAAATTGATAGTTTGTTCTTGCTTTGTTAAACTTTAATTATGATTGACTTAAGAGGGTTAAACATACCTTTATCTCTTACCTTAGGTTTGGGAATAGGTTTTTTGATAGGTATGGTAGTAGGTATAGCAAGTGGGGGTTTTTTGTTTGAGATTATTTTTAGATCGATATTGAGTAGCATTTTAGTGGGTGGGGTTCTTTATGGTGTTGAGCAACTTATAAGAAAATTTGCTCCTGAGATTCTGGAAGTTAGTACTGCAAAGGATAGTAAAGGAGTTGACATCAAAGAAGATGAAGATATGTCAATATCAGACTTGTATTCTGAAAATTTGTCCTCGGGTGATGTTACTTACAATAGTAACCTATCAGAGGAAGTTTCTCAAGAAGATCGTACTTATTTATCTGGTGTGAATAATGTTGAAGACTTTGAAAGTAGTGAGTTGTCCATGGAAAATATTGATAGCATAGATAGTGGTATGAAATTTTCTGAGGACAATGTTTTTAGCGAATTTGAGCCATCTAATTTCTATTCATCGAGATATTATCCTAGCTCTAGTGATAGATACAGAAAGGAAGATCAATTTTCACCTTTGGAGTTTGATAATATTGGTAATAATTCTCAATTGTATACTAACTTTTCATCTGCTGAACTTGGAGTTACAGGACAGAGTAAAGGTGGTAGTACTCAAGATTTTATAATTCCATCTAAGGGTAAACCTATACCGAAGGATTATAAAAAAATGGCGGAAGCAATAAGAACGAAATTAAAGGAAGACCAATAGTATTAGTATTAGTGCTATACCAAACCCTATTATTGTTATGTTTATAATCCAGAATAGTAATGAGGTATCCTTTTCTTTCTCAATTAAATTTTCTATTTCATGTGATGTCCTTTCTTCAACTTCTGGTTTTTGTGTAATTTGAGGTTGATAATCGGATTTTTGTTTCTCTACATTTGGTGTAGGTGATAATTTTGTTTTTATTTTAACATCTTTTTTTATTGCGAAGTTACCAATAAAACCTGGGCCTACTTCTACGCTTACTAAAACTCTATCACTATCTAGATCTCTTATTGAAGATATTTTAGTAAATGTTGTACCATCACCTTTTATGAATGATTTTGATATTTCATCTGTATCAAGTATTTTAACCATAATCTCGTCACCTATTCTAAGGTTTGTTATTGGTACTCCGTCAATAGGTGATAAAACAGGTTGAACTGATATGTCTGATATAGAAAATTCATTTATTTGGTCCCCTTCAAGGGATTTAAGTGTTTCGGGTAATGGTATATTTGATTCTTTCATAAATTTATACAAATAGAAAATGTCGGTTCTATCAACTGAAAACCTTACTATTGTGTTTGGATCACCAAATATTATAGGTATATAAGTGTACAAAAATCTCTTTATATCTAGTTGTGTTTTATCTTCAGATAGTACCTTTGCGAGTGTTTGAATGAATTTAGAATCTGATGTTAGTACATTTTCTGCTTTTCTTGATAGGTCAAGATCAACTTGTAAGTTTTTATATTCGTTTGATAGTTTGAGTAATAAGTCTCTCCAAAATGTTTCTATGTTAATTTTAGTTATTTCAGCTGAATGTGATACATAAGCTCTTACGAATTCGATGTTTTTTGACTTTATATTAACGAACAAAAGTGCTATCCCAGAATACAGAGAGAAAGAAAACTTTAACTTAATCACTACTATATCTTTTTTTAGTGAGTTTATTACTAAGTATATCTTTTCTGGATCGTCACTAAAATGCGATATTAGAAAACTAGCGATTTTTTCGGGGATACCTCTTTCTATGAGATCAACAACTTTCATAGAGAAATTTTAGATAAGTTATCTAAATTTTTCAATAATCTAACAGAAGTTAGTAATGTATAGGATTTTATTAGCATAAAACTTATACAAGCTTGTTGATTCTGATGTTGATTTATTATACTATTCCTATGAAACTTTTAGGATTTATATCGGTTATCTTGGTTTTGGTAGGTTGTAATGCTTTGCCTGATATGGATAAAAATGTTGAACAAATTTTTGGGTATTGGCATCACGAGAAAACTGAATATTCAAACGCGACTATAGTTCAGACTCCAACAACAGTTTATTTTTTTAAACCGGTTGTAGTTTACGTATCCAACAACTTGACTAATTACTCTGGAGAAATCCTTGATATACAAGGATTTTCGACTAACTCTATTACAAATGTTTGGGCTTTTGATGCAAAAAATAACAAACTATATTTAATGGTTGGAATAACAAACTTTATATACTCTATAAACCTAGTGGCTGTTGATTCGACAAATATTAATTATATCTGGCTTTTTGAAGGAGTTTATAGAATATCTAATGTTACAGTTGGATTTTTTGTTTCTAACAACGTAAGAAGGTATATATTTAGAAAACTCTAGAGTTAATTGTTGTTTTAGAGAACCTTGGATGTTGGTTCTAGAGAGAGTTAAGTTTTGAATTGATTTTGGAACGAACATCATCTGACTAAGTTTTATAATTTTGTATTCAACTTATCAGTTTTTTTATAATCAGTTAGCAACTTGGAGAGAGGTATGGATTGGTTTAAATTTGGAGTTATTTTGTTAGTTGTTTTTATTGGATTTGTGATTTTAAAGCCGACTTATGATTGGTACTTTAACGTTTCTGAAGCTGATAGAAACTTGCTATCGTTACCAGCAGAGGAAGTTAGTAAGTTATCACCTGAACTTAAAAAGAAATACACAGATATAAAGAAACTTAGAAGTAGCACTATACTTAATTTGGGACTTGACTTAAGGGGGGGGGTTTATATTACTCTTGAGCCTGATCCTGTTGATATGACAAACTTTTTGCTTGATAAGTACGAAGGGGACATTAATAAAGTTATAAGTGAATATAACAATGAACTTGAGTCGCAAGTTTCAGTATCTCTTGAGATATTGAGAAATAGGCTCGACCAATTCGGAGTTACAGAACCTGTTATAAGGAAAGAAAGTGGATATAGAATTTCTGTTGAACTTCCAGGAATATCGAGTATTGCGCAGGCTAGAGAAGCTGTAAGTAAAGCAGGTAAACTTGAGTTCAGATTTGTTGATGATGATTATATGGCGAATGTTGATAGAAAGTATCTAAATGAATTAGGACTTATTTCAGATCTTTCTATGTTTTTAAAAGATAATACTGTCCCTGCGGATAGTGAAATTTATGGGTATTATGAATCTGATGAATTTGGATTACCAACTCTAAAGGGGTTTATAGTACTTAAGAGAGAAGTTGTTTTGGATGGTAGCTTTGTAAGTGATGCAAGGGTAGGACAAGATCAGTTTGGTAGACCTGTTGTCGATTTTTCTTTGACCCTTGAGGGAGCAGATATTTTTGCTGAAATTACTAGAAATAATATTGGTAAAAGGTTGGCGATAGTACTTGATGGAAGAGTTAGAAGTGCTCCTGTAATCCAGACAGAAATACTTGGTGGTAGAGGTCAAATAACAGGAGTATTTACTCAAGAAGAGGTTAATAGCTTAGTTTCTGTTTTGAAGTCTGGAGCATTAAGTGTAAGGCTTAAAGAGGTTGAGATTAGGGCTATAGGTCCTTCATTAGGTGCTGATAGTATAAGTCTAGGTACAAAGGCAGCAGTTATTGGAATACTTTTGGTTTTTGCTTTTGCGATGATTTACTATAAGACATTTGGTTTTATTACTACAATATCGCTTATTATGAACCTTTTCTTAACGCTGGCAGGACTTGCATTGTTTAGAGCTACATTGACTCTTCCTGGTATTGCTGGATTGGCCTTGACGATAGGTATGGCTATTGATGCTAATGTACTACAATTTGAAAGAATAAAAGAAGAGCTGCGGAATGGTAAGGATCTCGTAACAGCAATAAGAATAGGTTTTGATAGAGCTTTCATAACTATTATAGATACACATGTAACTGTTATAATATCTTCATTTATCTTGGCAACTTACGGATACGGTCCTATTAAAGGTTTTGGTACTACATTGCTTGTTGGTATTGTAGTATCGTTATTTACATCAGTTTTTGTTGTGAGATTTTTAGTTGATTTTGTGGTTCAAAAATTGAAAATAAGATTTTTACCAGCACTTGTGTAGGAGGAGAGTATGTTTAATTTCTTGGAACCAATAAGAAAAGTGGATTTCGTAAAGAATAGATTTTATTTTATTTCTTTTTCTTTACTAATCATAGTTTTTGGAGTGGTTTTGTTCATACTAAAAGGTGGTTTTAAACAAAGTATCGACTTTGCTGGTGGAACTAGACTTGAGGTTAAGATAAATGATAATGTTAATATTGAAGATGTAAGGAGGGTTATATCTGCAACAGGTATAACAAAGAGTGTAACCTATATTGGAGATCCTAGAGATAACATATATCTTATAAGTGTAGGTGTTTCTGAGGATTATATACAGAAGGTTGAGATACTTAAAAAGGCACTCCAGGATAACTTTAAAGAAGTTATAATAAGAGGTGAAAATACCGTGGGTCCTAGGTTGAGTGAAGAGTTTTTTAGAAATGCGATGATTCTCTCTTTTATTGTTGCTTTACTTATACTTATATATATAGGTATAAGATTTGACTTTATATTTGGTTTGGGTGCTATTGCTTCTCTTGTACACGATCTTTTGATATCATTTACTGTTATAACTCTATTTGACATAGAGATGGACATATCAATAATAGCAGCTATACTAACAATTCTGGGATATTCTGTTACTGATACAGTGGTTGTTTATGATAGAATCAGGGAAAACTTCGAGACTGTTAAGTCATCTGAAGTTGAGCAAATTGTTAACAAGAGTATTAGGCAAGTTATAGTTAGATCTGTATTGACATCTTTTACAACTCTGTTAATTGTTGTTGCTTTTATAATTTGGGGACCAGAAACGCTTAAAGGTTTTTCAATAGTTTTACTTACGGGTATTATTAGTGGTACTTATTCATCTCTTTTCATAGCATCTCCTATAGTTATTGAACTAGAAAAGCAAAAGCTTCTAAGACAGGAAAAAGCATTGTAAGCTAGCTTTATGGAATACATAGGTGAGATAATAATCAAAAAAGAGGCAGAGAAGAAGGTTAGAAATTTTTACCTTTGGATATACGAAGATGAGATAAAAAAATTTAATATTAATAGAAGTAAGGAAGGGTGGGTTTCAGTTATTTCCCAGGATGGTAGATTTGTGTGTAGTGCTTACTATTCTCCTAACTCGCGTAAAGCTGTCAAGGTTTTTTCTTATGAAAGTAATTTTGATTTAGATTTGGAGATTAAAAAGAGAATTTTATTTTCTTTTGAGCATAGAAAGAAGTTGATGTACTCAAATGACATAGATAAGAGCAACTATAGAGTTGTGTATTCAGAATCTGATTTTCTTCCTGGACTTGTAATAGATAAGTATGGTGATTTTGTAGGGATTCAAATAAGAAATAGATTATTTGAGGGGTTGAGAGATATAGTTGTTGATGGAATAGTTAGGTTTTTAGGTGTCGATAATATATACGAAAGAAGCTATGGTGATTTTAGAGAAGATGAAGAAGGATTATCTCCTGTTAATGTACCTCTTAGGGGGAATGTACCAAAATTTATAAGAATTGTAGAGAATGGACTACAATTCGTATTTGAGACATTTAAGGGGCAGAAAACAGGGTTTTTCCTAGATCAGACAGTAAATAGAAAGATAGTATCTGGTATGTGTAATGATGGGTTTAAGGTTTTGGATATTTTTAGTTACGTTGGAGGTTTTGGTATTTATTGCGCTAAGAGAGGTGCGAATGTTGTTTGTATAGAAAAAAGTGAAGCGTATTCAGATCTGATAAAGGAAAATGCTAATTCGAATGGCGTTTCTAGTAAATTGAAAGTTATAACAGGTGATGCTTTTGATCTGATAAAACAAATTGATGAAGAGTTTGATATAATAATACTCGATCCTCCAACTTTTGTTAAAAGTATTTCTGAATCTAGAAAGAGATTACCACAGTTAATTGATCTTATAAAGCGTAGTTTGGTTTTGCTGAAGCCTAGTGGTAAATTAGTTATATTTACATGCTCTTATAATTTACTCAAAGAGCACTTTGTTGCTGCTATAAGGATAGCGGGAATGGAACTTGGTGTTAGGTTAAGAGTAGATAATGAACTTTTGCAATCTCCGGATCATCCTTGGATACTCCAGATGCCAGAAACGCTTTATCTTAAAGGATTTGTAATTTCAAAACTACCTAGTTTTTAGTCTCCCTTGTATCATAATCCTTTTAGTTATTTTTGGTTTTTGTCCTAGTGTATATATTAGTTAAAGGTATTTTCTCCTTCTAAAAAGATCGGTATGAAAGTTTTTTATCCTGTCGAGGAAGAGTTTTCCATCAAGATGATCTATTTCGTGTTGGAATACTACTGCTTCCATTCCTTCTGTTTCTATATCAATGTCCTTAAAGTTTCTATCTAGTCCCCTTATGAATATTTTGGATTTTCTTTCAACGTTTCCTGTGTAATCAGGTATACTCATACATCCTTCTCTTATTAGTATATTACCTTCAGAGTAGATGATTACGGGATTTATCATAACTATGAGTCCATGGTTGACAGTAGTTTTTTTATTCTTTCTTGCATCAACGACTATTATCCTCTTGTGTACACCGACTTGGGGAGATGATATTCCTATACCACCGGGAGCGTTGTACATTGTTTCTACTAAGTTATCTATGAATTTTTGTAGTTCCTCTTCGTTTTCTTTTTCTGGTATAACTTCTTGAGATACTATCTTGAGTCTTGGGTCTGGAAACTTTATTATCTCGAGTATCATTTTACATCTCCACTTCTTCTACTTCTTGAACGCTAACCTCTAGTCCAATTTCTTTACATACCTTCTCGACTTTAGTTCTGATGGTATTAAGTTTAACATTGCTACCATCAACTGTTATTGACATAACATATACTTTCTTACCTTCAACTTCTACAAGGTCGGTAAATAAATCAATTATATTCATGTTGTTTAGATACAGCAGATTTGTTACGTTAAATACTATTCCGGGTTTATCTGCACCATAGACATTGACTATAAAAGTTTTCTTTGGAATTTCTTGTTTATCTGAATATTCCTCTTGATCTAGCTCTCTCAGATTTATCTCAATATCCATTTCGTATTCCACTCTTTTGAGTTCTCTTTTGAGTGAATGATAATTTTTGTCCTCAAAAAGAGTAAAAATTAGAATTATAGCAAATTCTCCTTGTAGTAGAGACATCCTTGATCCTTCAATGCTACAACCTGTTCTGAAAAGCACTTCTGAGATTTTGGCTACTATTCCGGGTTTATCCTTACCCATACATGTAAGTGCTATTTTTTTCATAATGCTCATTTTGAAGGACTATCGTTAAGATAAACAATATTTTTAAGCTAATGTGTGTTTTTTATTCTGTAAATTCTGTTTATGTAGTTTGAATTAGTAGAGGAGATACTTTTTTATCTTTATGCCGATGGTAAATTTTTAACTTTAAATGAAACTTACGAAGATTTATAATATGGAAGTAGTTATGGAAGATATTATCTCAACAAAGGATAGTGATATACCGCAGTTGAGAGAGGCTATTGAGCTTTTTAAGAAAAAAAACTTCAAGGATGCCTTAGAGTTGTTTAAGGAACTTCTTAAAAGAAATCCAGACAATTATGAATATAACTATTATGTTGGGCTTACTTATGCTAACTTAGGTTATTTTGATCTGGCGTTGAACTATCTTTTGCATTCTGCGAGGACAAATAAAAATTATTACATATCTATTCACTCCAATATGGTATGTGGTTACATATATACCTTGAGAAAGGAATATAAGTTAGCTGAGAACTGCTTTAGGGAAGTACTTAAAATAAATCCTCAGAGTGTATCTGCTTTAGTTGCTATAGCTTATGTTTTTGAGAAGAGTAATAGGTATGATCAGAGTATAATATATCTGAAAAAAGCTATGGAGATAGATGATAGCAATCCTAGAGTTTTGAATGCGTTAGCGTATATATATGCTGAGAAAGGGATAAATCTAACGGAGGCTGTTAGGCTTGCTAGGAAAGCTTTATCTCAAGAGCCAGATTCTCCAGAAATAAGGGATACTATGGCTTGGGTTTATTATAAAAGGGGGGAGTATTATCAAGCACTTAGTGAAATAAAGAAGGCTATTGAGCTTCTGCCAAATAATGCTGAAATTCAATATCACTACAAAGAAATACTTTCAAAGATAGAGGAACTAAAAGCTAAATGAAATTCAAGTGTATATCTTTACTTTGTGTTTTTTGATTCTTCTATTTTAGAAGTTAAACTTAGACAAACTATAAGTAATTAGGTTAATTAATTTGCTATCTAGGTAATATAACAAGCCATTCTTCTAATGAGTTTACTGCAGGTATTATCGTATATCTACTTATAAAGATTGCTATTACTATTGTCAATATCATAATTATTGGATAATATTTTGATGATACTATTGAAACTATTTTGTCTCTTGAAGTTTCAGGTAATAAATTGGCAACTACCCAGAATCCATCTAGTGGTGGTAATGGAAACAAATTGAAAGTTCCTAATACAAAATTTATTACTAATATGTACCATAATACTAACTTTATGTAGAATATTTCAGGTGAAGGTGTAAAGTTTGAATTTATGAATAAGATTATGGGTAATGATATTAGTACTAGTGAATAATTTGTTAAAGGACCTGCTAATGATGTTAGTATCCAACCTAACTTTTTATTTTTGTAGTTATCAGGGTTTATTGGTACAGGTTTAGCCCAACCTATTATAAATCCTGTGTTTGATATAACAAGTAGTACTGGTAATAGAATGCTCCCAACAGGATCAAGATGCTTTATAGGGTTTAGTGTTAATCTACCTTCTTCCTTTGGAGTATTGTCTCCGAGCATATATGATATCCTACCATGAGCATATTCGTGAAATACCACAGATATTATTAGTACTAGTATTGCTATAGAAGTTAGTACGTATTCCACTTTTACTTTCTTAATCCCAATTTCTTAATAAGGTTATTATATCTATCTGGATAGTTTTCCTTTAAGTAGTTAAGCAATCTTCTTCTTCTTCCTACTAGTTTTAGAAGTCCTCTTCTTGAGTTTTTATCTTTTTTAAACTTTTTGAAGTGTTGATTTAATGCTTCAATTCTGGCAGTCATGAGAGCAATTTGGACCTCTGGTGAACCAGTGTCTCCTTCGCTTATTTTGTAGGCTTCTATTATTTTTTGTTTAACATCTTTTGACAACATACTTAAAACCTCTTTATTCAGATTTGCGATATATTATGAAAAAAGTATTGAGTTTATATCAAATTCTTTATATAGTAAAGATTTTAGGTTTTTGTAGTTTCAGTATCGAAAGTTTTATAACTAAATTGATTTTATTTTTTAAACTAGTTTAAAATTATAGTTACAAAATGAGGTAAGTTATGGCTAAGAAAAAGGAGAAGAAAAAAGTTTCTGAGGGTATTGTACATATAAACTCTACTTTTAATAATACGATAGTTACAATTACCGATATGAATGGGAATGTTTTGTGTTGGTCAAGTGCTGGGTCTTGTGGCTTTAAGAATACTAAAAAAGGAACGCCTTATGCAGCACAAGTTGCCGCTGAAAGAGCTATAAAAGAAGCGATTAATTTGGGTATAAAGGAAGTTGATGTCAATGTAAAGGGGCCAGGTCCTGGTAGAGAAACAGCTATAAGGTCGATTATTGCATCTGGAGTTAAGGTTAGAAAAATAAGAGATGTTACTCCTATACCTCATAACGGATGTAGGCCTAAAAAGAAGAGAAGAGTTTAGGAGGGGTGAATATGTATAAAGGTCCTGTTTGTAGGTTATGTAGAAGAGAGGGAGTTAAGTTGTTTTTGAAAGGTGAGAAGTGTCATACTCCAAAATGTCCTCTTGTGTCTAGGAAGAAAAAACCAGGTGAACCGCCAAAAAAACTCAAGCCAACTTTGTCTGAGTTTGGTTTACGATTCAGAGAAAAACAAAAGCTAAGAAGGTTGTATAATATGTCCGAAAGGCAACTCAGAAGATTCCTTGATATAGCACAGAGAAGAGGAGGAGTTATAAGTGACAATCTGTTGTCTTTGCTTGAGAGTAGATTGGATAATGTTGTTTACAGAGTAGGGTTTGCTAGATCACGAAGAGAAGCTAGACAGCTTGTTTCGCATAAACACTTTAAGGTGAACGGTCATTACGTTAACATACCTTCATATGTTGTTAAGCCAGGTGATAAAATTGAATTTGTCCTTGATGATGAAGAACTAATAAAGAACGCTAAAGAGAAGTCTCAGAATATACCTAAGTGGCTAAGTCTAGACTTGGATAAAAGGCAAGTGGAGGTGCTTAAGTCTCCTGAGGGGCAAGATTTAACTTTGGATACTAATATAAACCTTTCTTACATAATTGAGTATTATTCTAAATTCTAATTTTATAGGGGTAGTTTATGGATGTTACTAGGATTTTAGGGTTATTTACTTTTCCAAAGGAAGTTATATGTGAGAGGTCGTCTCTAACAGAGAATTATGGTAGAATAATAATAGGTCCTCTTGATGAAGGAGTTGGTGTTACTATTGGAAATTCTATAAGAAGGTTTTTGCTGTCTTCTGTACCTGGGTATGCTATAAGTGCTGTTAAGATTGATGGTATTTTGCACGAGTTTTCGCCAATAGAAGGTGCAAAGGAAGATTATACTGATTTTGTACTTGCTCTTAAGCAAGTTAGACTAAAATTAAATTCTCAACAAGATAGAAAAGAAGTTTTTATTTCATTGAAAGGAGAGGGAGTTTTTAAAGCAGGAGATTTGTCTAAATTTGATAGTGATATAGTAGTTTTCAACCCAGATTTACCGCTTCTTACTCTCAATGAAGATGCGAATTTGAAGATTAAACTAGTTATAACATACGGAAAAGGTGCAATTCTTGCTGATGAGATTCAAATGTCTAATGGTAATTATGAAGTAGGACTTATACCTATTGATGCTCTTTATTCTCCTGTTAAAAGAGCAAACTTTGATGTTGAAGCGGTAAGAATTGATAATACTGTAAAAGAAAGAGTTGTTATTGAGATCGAAACTGATGGTAGTATTTCTCCAATAGATGCTTACAATACAGTGGTTGAAGTATGGAAATCTTATATAAGAAGTATATCTGAGGTTATGCTTGGGGATTTTTCAGTATCAAAAGTTGAGGGTAAAGTTATAGAAGTTAGAGAAATTATCAAAAAGTTGTCTGCTTCAATAGAGGAACTCAATCTGTCGGCAAAGACTTTTAATATTCTAAAAGAATCAGGTATAACAAAAATATACGATCTAGTAAGTAAGCACGAAGAAGAATTAAAGTTTAGGAGTTTTGGTAAGAAGTCTATTGATGAAGTTAAGAAAAAACTCGAAGAATGGGGGTTGAGTATAGGTATGCACTTACCAAAGGAAGTAGTTGAGGAATTTGAAAAGAATTCTTAGGAGGTTGGTATGAGACATGGTGATAAAGTTAAGAAGCTTGGCAGATACAAAGAACATAGAAAGTCAATGTTAAGGAATTTGTCAAACTCTCTCATAAAAAATGAGAGAATTATAACTACTGTTGCAAGAGCTAAGTATCTTAAAAGAGTTATTGAAAAGATTATTACGAGATCCAAGGAAGATACGTTACATAATAGAAGAATTGTTTTTGCGTTCTTAAGAGATGGAGATTCTGTAAATAAGTTGTTTAGCAATATAGGAGTAAGATATAAAGATAGGAATGGTGGTTATACTAGGATAGTTAAGTTAGGTAAGTTTAGAAAAGGTGATGGAGCTGAGTTAGCGGTTATAGAGTTCGTTTAGTTTATCGAGTATAGAGAATTCTATAGAGTACTCTATTGAATGAAATTGGAATTTTTTTATTGTAAACTTTAGGTTTTACTTGGTCTAGAAAAAATGTTATATTCTTAATGTGGGGGGAAAAACCGCCTGCTGGGGTCTCTCTCCACGTTGTATGGCGGTATATAAGTACTCCAGCTTTTGTATTATGAGTGAGGTTGGTATGTTACTTTCTTCTTCTATTGATATGATAAAAGGAAAACTTTTGAAAGAGGTTGATCCTGAGATATACGAAGTGATAATTAATGAGATAAACAGACAAGAGTATCATCTAGAGCTTATTGCATCAGAGAATGCCACTTCTAAGGCTGTTTTAGAGGCTATGGGTAGTGTTCTTACAAATAAATACGCAGAAGGATATCCTTCAAAGAGATATTATGGTGGTTGTCAATATGTAGATGTTGCTGAATCTCTTGCTATTGATAGAGCAAAAAAGTTATTTAATGCCGAACATGCTAACGTTCAACCACATTCTGGAGCCCAAGCTAATATGGCTGTGTATTTGGCTTTTCTTAAGCCAGGTGATACTATACTTGGTATGAATTTATCTCATGGAGGACATTTGACGCATGGTAGTAAAGTTAATTCTTCGGGTAAACTTTATAATGTAGTGTACTATGGAGTTAATAGAGATACTGAGCTTATTGATTATGATGAGGTTGAGAAACTAGCGGAAGAACATAAACCAAAAATTATAGTTTGTGGAGCAAGTTCTTATTCTAGACAGATTGATTTTGAGAGATTTTCTGTCATTGCTAGAAAAGTCGGTGCGTATCTATTAGCAGATATAGCACACTATGCTGGATTGATTGTTGCTGGTTATTATGATTCTCCAGTTCCTTATGCTGATTTTGTTACTACTACTACTCATAAAACACTGAGAGGGCCTAGAGGGGGTCTTATTTTAACTAAGGAGTCTTATGCAAAAGATGTAGATAAATCAGTGTTTCCAGGAATACAAGGCGGACCTTTAATGCATGTTATTGCAGCAAAGGCAGTAGCTTTTAAAGAAGCTATGTCTGATGAGTTTAGAGTTTACCAAAAGCAGATATTACTAAATTCAAGAAAGTTAGCCCAGTTACTTTCTGATAGAGGATATAGAATTGTTTCAGGTGGTACAGATTCTCATATGTTCAGCATTGATCTAAGAAATAAAGGTATTACAGGTGCTGAGGCAGAGGTCGTGCTTGATAAAGTAGGTATTACAGTGAATAAAAATGCTATACCTTATGATCCGAATCCCCCTATGAATCCAAGTGGAATAAGGATAGGTACACCAACAATAACAACAAGAGGTATGAAGGAAAATGAAATGGAGGAAGTTGCTGAATATATTGATGAAGCTTTAAAAAACAAAGATAATGATGCATACTTAAACTCCGTAAAGGAAAAAGTTGTATCTCTGTGTAAACGCTTCCCGTTATATATGTAAATTTTTGAGTGTTTGATGCTTAAAAATTTGGTTTATTAAATATATTTTGAAATAATTTTTTTAGTGTTTGTTGAATTTGGTTGAATTAAGGGTAAGTATAGTATTATCATAGGATAGTAGTATATTCTGTGCTTTGTATGAGTTTTAGACTAGATGTTTTCCTGGTCTGGAGTTTAGTATGAATAAGAAGATACTGGTTATAAGTGATTCACACGGTCATCTTGGATTTATATCAGATGTTTTGAGGTTAGAGCTTGATGGAGTTCAAATGGTAGTTCATTTAGGTGATGCATGGTTTGATATGAAACCTTTTATTAGGATGATAAAAGATAAGGGTAAAGAAGTTTTAATGATTAGGGGTAATGTTGATAGCATGAGAGAAGATAGTATGACTCCTTTTATACCTGAGATTGAAATTTTTGATGTTGTAGATAAAAAAGTCTTATGTACTCATGGTCATATATACGATGTTCACAATGGTTTAGACAAGCTGAAGCATGCTTCCCTTAGTAAAGGAGCTAGAATTGTTTTATTTGGGCATACTCACCAACCTATGGCAAGAGAAATTAATGGTATATTCTTCTTCAATCCTGGTCCAATGAGAGATGGAATATATGGTATAATTTCAATAGGACAGAGTATTTCTCACAAGCACTACAAGCTAAAGAACTTGCCTTAACGCCTTATGTAGAATTCCACCACTTTTTAAGATATTTAATTCATTAGTAGTGTCTATTCTGCAGATAACTTTGAATGTTTTCTTAGTACCATCTTCTCTTATTATTTCAGCTTCAATTATATCTCTTGGTTTGATATTTGATATTCCTCTTATGTTGAATATTTCCTTACCTGTTATTCCTAGAGTTTCCCTATTTTCATCTATAAATTGTAGTGGTATTATTCCCATACCTATTAGGTTATTTCTATGTATTCTCTCAAAACTTTCTGCTATTATTGCTTTGATTCCGAGTAGATATGGGCCTTTTGCTGCCCAGTCTCTCGAACTACCAGTACCATATTCTTTTCCGCCTATTACTATGAGGGGGATATTATTCTGTTGATAGTATACTGATGCTTCGAAAACGGTAGTTTCGATCCATTTGCCGTCTTTGTATACCAGTGTATAACCGCCTTCTTTTCCGTTTAGCATTAGATTCTTTATTCTAACATTAGCAAAAGTCCCTCTCATCATTACTTCGTAGTTTCCTCGTCTAGCTCCATATGAGTTAAATTCTTCTTTTTTTACACCTTTTGAAAGTAGATATATTCCTGCTGGAGATGTTGGGCTTATACTTCCTGCTGGAGATATGTGATCTGTTGTTATTGAGTCTCCTAATACCAAGAGTACTCTAGCACCTATTATATCGTTTAGATTATTTTCCTCTTTATCATAGTTATCGAGATAAGGAGGTCTCTTTATGTAAGTTGAGTTGATATCCCATTCAAATAGCTCTCCTTCGGATATTTCAATATTTTCCCAATCTTCAGTGCCCTTGAATATATCTTTATAGTTTTCTATGAAACTTTGAGTTGTATTTATTTTATTTAAGTATTCAACAATCTCTGAATGAGTTGGCAAGATATCTTTGAAATATACAGGGTTATTGTTTTTGTCATATCCTATTGGTTCAGATGATAGATTAATGTTTATTTTTCCAGCAATTCCATAAGCAACTACTAAAATAGGAGATGCTAGATAATTTGCTTTTACAAGGGGATGTATTCTTCCTTCAAAATTTCTATTTCCGCTAAGTATAGAAACTACCAAAAGATTTTTTTCTTTTATTTCTTTTTCAACCCAATCTATCAGAGGTCCACTGTTACCTATACATGTAGCACATCCGTAACCTACGATGTTATAGCCAATCTTTTCGAGGTACTCAAGGAGACCTAGTTTTTTTAGATAATCCTCAGCTACTCTTGAGCCAGGAGCAAATGATGTTTTTACGTAGGGTTTTACACTTAATCCTTTCTCAACAGCTTTTTTAGCAACCAAACCTGCTCCAACTAGTAAGTAGGGGTTTGAAGTATTAGTACAACTTGTGATTGAAGATATTACTATATCACCATCATTGAGACTGTTTTCTTCGGTAGTGGATTGCTTTGTTTGCGATAGATAGTTTTGAAATTCACTTGCTACAGAATATAGAGAAACTTTATCTTGAGGACGCTTGGGGCCTGCTAGTACCGGTTCTACTTTGCTTAAATCAAATTCAATAACTTGTGAAAATTCAATTTTTTCATATGAGTCTTTATATACCCACAGTTCTTGTTCTTTTGTATAAAGTTCGACTATTTCTATAAGTTCTTTATCTCTTCCTGTTCTCTTTAGATAATCTAATGTCTGCTCGTCAACTCCGAAGAATCCCATTGTTGCACCATACTCCGGAACCATGTTTGCTATCGTTGCTCTTGTTTCAACATCCATCTCTCTAGTTCCTTCTCCAAAAAACTCAACAAACTTATCTACAACTCCTACCTTTCTGAGTAGGTTTGTAATTGTTAATACTAAATCTGTTGCGTTTACTTCTTCTCTTAATCTTCCTTTTAGGTGTATTCCGATTACTTCTGGTAATTTCATGAAGTAAGGGTGTCCTAGCATTACTGCTTCAGCTTCTATTCCACCAACTCCCCATCCTAAAACACCTAACCCATTTATCATAGTAGTATGAGAATCTGTTCCAACAAGGGTATCATATTTTGCTGTTCCATCTTCAACTATTACGACTTTTGCTAGGTACTCTAAATTTATCTGGTGTATTATTCCTTTACCAGGTGGTACGACATAGAAGTTTGAGAAGTTCTTTTGAGCCCATTTTAGTAATTTGTATCTTTCTAGATTTCTTTGAAACTCAAGCTCTAGATTCTTTTTTAAAGAATCTGAGGTACCGAAAAAATCTATTTGTAAAGAGTGATCGACAATTAGATGAGTTGGTACTCTTGGATTTATGAGTTTAGGGTCTTTTCCTTTTTCTTTTGCTTTTTCTCTCATTAGTGCTAAATCTACTACGATGGGTACTCCTGTGAAATCTTGCATTAGTACTCTACAAGGTTTAAATCCTATTTCATCTTTGTATTCAACATGCCCTTTCCAATTTATCAGAGCATTAAGGAATCGTTCTTCCATTCCTTCTTCTTTTAGGTTTCTTGAAACATTTTCTATCAATACCCTTATGGAAAAGGGTTTTTTCAATAATTCCTCTCTTGATATGTAATCATGAATGCTCTCAAACTTAATGCCTTTTATTTCTTTCATACCTTATTCTCCGGAAACAAAAAACCATAATAGTTCGGTGTTATTTTTTAACTTTAGTTAAATTGGTTATTTTGGATTTTTTAGCTTTTCCTTCATATTTTACAAATTTTACAAAAATATAATTGTATGTATTTGGGGATTTCAAGTAAGATTTTATTAGTAGTTTGAATGTATTTTTGAGATTTGGTATGAGTAGTTATTTTTTGGAATTAGAAATATGAGTTTTAATAGAATCTTGAAATGATATGAGTTAATCAAAAATTTAGGTGAGTAATCTAATTTGATTTGGTGATATTTAGTCTAAACAGGGATTTTATGATGTTAGATTATGTTTTTTCTATTTCTTGCCTTTTTGTAATAAGTAAGCATATTTTGAGAGTTTTGAGTTAGTGTTATCAAGAGGGTATTTTGAAAGAATCTTTTTTGATACTTTAAAATGCTACGTATGAAGGTTTTGGTTATAAATTCTGGTAGTTCTTCTATTAAGTATCAATTAATCGAGACTTCTACGGGGGAAGCTCTTCTGAAAGGGCTTGTTGATAGGGTTGGTAACATAGGTGCTACAAATAGTTATACTTTAAATGATGAGAAAGTAAAAGAGGATGTGCTTGCTAGAGACCATAAGGAAGCTATTCAAATAGTTGTTAAGATAATACTATCAAACAATCTTCAGGTAGATGCGATAGGCCATAGAGTAGTTCACGGAGGACATAAATTTTTTGAGAGTGTTTTGATAAATGAGGAAGTAATAGAATACATAAGGGAATTTGGTAAGTTAGCACCACTTCATAATCCACCCAATCTTATAGGTATTCTTGCTTGCAAA
Source organism: Brevinematales bacterium (assembly GCA_026415355.1). Classification (NCBI taxonomy): domain Bacteria; kingdom Pseudomonadati; phylum Spirochaetota; class Spirochaetia; order Brevinematales; species Brevinematales bacterium. The sequence goes on along the minus strand of JAOAHF010000014.1, from coordinate 5,073 downwards.
GATGTATTACCGGATGTACCTCAAGTTGCGGTTTTTGACACAGCGTTTCATCAAACTATGCCACCTGAGAACTATTTGTATGCTATACCTATGAAGTATTACGAGATACATAGAATTAGAAGATATGGTTTTCATGGTACATCTCATAGATACGTAACTCAGAAAACAGCAGAATTGCTGAATATAGACATAAACAGTATAAACCTAATAACTTGTCATCTAGGTAACGGTGCAAGTATAACTGCTGTTAAGCAGGGTAAGTCATATGATACTTCTATGGGATTTACCCCTTTAGAAGGTCTCATAATGGGTACAAGGAGTGGTGATATTGATCCAAGTATACCGCTTTTTATTATGGATAGAGAAGGACTATCTCTATCGGAGATGGATAGAATACTCAACAAGGAAAGTGGTATTCTTGGAATAACCTCTATGTCTAATGATATGAGGGTGATAGAGGAAGAATATGGAAAGGGTAATGAAAGAGCTATTTTAGCTTTCAATATGTATTGTAATAGGATAAGAAAATATATAGGTGCATACTTTTTTGAGTTAAAGAAGGTTGATGGGATAGTGTTTACCGCTGGTGTTGGTGAGAATTCGTCCTTAACAAGGAAAAAAGTTTTAGAAGGGTTAGAAGATATAGGAATAGAAATAGATGACGAGGCTAACAATAAAACTATAAGGGGGCAATCTGGAGTGATATCAAAACCGTCTTCAAAAGTTAAGGTTATTGTAATGCCAACGAATGAGGAATTAGCTATAGCACTTGATACTGAGAGGATTTTGACTTCAAGATAAGAAGTTGCTGAAAGTCTAAATAAGTATCTTAAATTATCATCCTTGATAATTAACAAAATTTTAGAGGATATTTCTGAGGTATGTTATACCTAGTGTAATCTTTTGTGATTTTAGAGATTTCAGCTAAGTCATCTATGGAGTAGTCTTATGTTTTGACCTATATTGATTTTTGTAGTTGCTAATACCTAAGAAATTTGCGGTTCTTGATTTTGTTGCAGTAAAAACGTAGACTTTTTAGAAGAGTAGGGGGGAGATACCCCCTAAAGTTTATAGCTTAATTAAAGTATCAATATATACAACTGTTTGGTAGTCGACTTTGTTGTTGAAAAAGTCTCTAAATCCTTCTTTTCTTTGTTCTATCTTAGCGTTTAGTGATGAAGATAAATTTTTGTTGAAAGCGTATTCGATACCTCCTAGGTAATATATCCTTTCATCGTTGGAATTATCAACATTTGGTTCATAAGTGTAGAATGCTCCGACTAAGGCTAGTTCTTTTATTCCTATAAAACCGAAGTTAGCTTTTCCAAACACGCCAAAATAATTTCCATAAGTAGGTGAGCTGTGTAGTCTTATAAAGCTAATCGCAGAATAGTCAGCAAATAGTTTTACAGGATCAAAATCAATTCCTAAACCTAGGCCATATAATTCAAGACCTCTGGCATCTTTCATGTCAGAAGTAGGAATTATTGTGTTGTATGTGTGTAGAGCAACGACAATCTTTTCAAATTTCTTGTCTCCTGTTAATAGGAATATTGGTGCTAATGTTACTCTTGTTCCTAGATCTTTTGTGACATTTGAATATCCTATATTTGATTGTACGCTGTCAGGACCTCTGCTGAAACCGTTTCCATCAAATATTCCTGCGAAGATTCCTATACCTTTTATTGGTGTTATGCTCAGACTTGCTCCTATATCAACGGATGTTCTTAATCCGAAGTAGTCTGCAGGGCTTGTCGTTATGTATCTTATTCCAACAAAGTCATCAACATAAGATACCCATTCTGCTCTTGTTATACCTCCAGAGAATACGAGTAAATCTTTGATAAGTTCCCAGTCAATGAAAGCATGTCTTAGTCTCATAGTCCATCCGCTTGTAGTTGGTGTTACGTCTGGTGTTACCCTGAGCTTTAGTCCATTTTTGAAGTCAACTCTGAAATCAATATAGGCTCTTGAAAGATAAAAAGTGTTATAGTTTGTTGCACTATTCTGTATAGTTGAAGGATTCCAGAGGTATCCTGTGAAGATGGTAAACTCTAACTTCCATTCAGGTTTGTCATCTTTCTTTTGCTCCTGTTTGGTTTCTTGTTTTACTTCAGGAGCAGGTGTTTGAACTTGGGGCTGTTGTACTTCTTGTGCGTATACAGTCCCCATTACGAACATTGCCATTATGGCAAAAATCAGAAGTCTTTTCATATAAACCTCCTTTTTATTTCTTAATCATAAAACTGCTTTGTAAATTTATTGAAAAGATATCTTCAAAAAAATGAAAAGTAATAACTTTCTAGAAAAGACTCATTTCTCCGCTTTTTGAAATAATATTTCTGAGTTCAACGATTGTTTTTCCTGTCATGTTTATAAATTCTTCTTCACTGATAGTTTTTACTCCTAGTAATTTTGCTTTATCGTATTTGCTACCAGGATTTTCTCCTACTATAACATAATCTGTTTTTGATGATACGCTTTCGGATATATTGCAACCTAGAGTTGTTAATAATCTCTTTATTTCGTCTCTAGAGAAATTCTTTAAAGTTCCTGTAACTACAAAGTTTTTACCAGTTATATTAGACTTTTCTTGTTTTGGGTAGATTATGTTTACCCCTGCTTCCAGCATTTTCTTAATTGTCTGTGTATTTTTCTCATTTCTGAAAAACGAAGTTATTGAGTTGGCTACTACTTCTCCTATTCCTTCTATTTCTAATAGTTCTTGTTGTTTCGCATTTATAAGTTTTTCTATTGGTTGGAACTTTTGAGCTAATAATCTTGAAGTTTGTTCTCCTACGTACCTTATTCCTAGTGATGTTATAAATCTATCGTATTCAATGTTTTTTGCTTGTTGTATGGCTTTTTCTATTTTGACAGAATTTTTTTCTCCAACACCTGCTAAGAAAAGTTTTTTTGCGTTTAGTAAGAAAATATCAGATATGTCTCTCAAATAACCTAGTTTAAATAGTTTTTCAATTATTTCATCTCCAAGACCTTGAATATCAAATCTACCTTTAGATACTACATATTTTAGTTTTTCTACTATTTGTGCTGGACAGGAATTATTTATGCATCTATAAGCTACTTCGCCTTGAAATTTGATAACTTCACTTCCGCACTCAGGACATTTCTGAGGTGGCATAATGCTAAGTTCACTTCCTGTTCTTTCTTCTTTCATTACTCTAGCTATGTAAGGTATTACATCACCTGATCTTTCAATGACTACTTTATCTCCTATTTTTATGTCAAGTCTTTTTATTTCATCGAAATTATGTAATGATACCCTTGATATTGTAGCGCCTTTTATTCTAACAGGCTCAATTTCCGCGACTGGTGTTATTACACCTGTTCTTCCTACTTGGAAGACAACATTTATAACCTTACTTATTCCTTGCTCTGGTTTGAATTTCCAAGCAATAGCCCATCTTACGTCTCTTCCTACTACTCCAAGTACTTCGTGAAAACTCAGTTCGTTTACCTTTACTACTATTCCATCTATATCAAATGGTAACTTTTCTCTGTTTTCTTCAATTTGGGAGTGATAGTTCATTATATCTTCTGGATTAGATGATGTAAATGTATCAGGTACTGCAAATTTCCAAGATCTAAGTAATTGTATTAACTCTGATTGTTTTCTTACTCCTATGTCATGATTTGATTTTAAGTAGTATCCATAAAATCGTAACTTTCTTGATGCTGTTATCTTAGGATCCAATTGTCTTAGTGAACCTGCTGCTGCATTTCTCGGGTTTGCGAATAAAGGTTCTCCTAGCTTTTCTTTTTCTTCATTTAATTTTATGAAATCTTCTTTAAACATTATAACTTCACCATATATCGCTATTTCACCATCAAATGGTATGGATAATGGGATGTTTCTGATTGTTTTTACATTATTGGTAACATCTTCACCTACATTTCCATCTCCCCTGGTTGAGGCTCTTTCCAGAAAACCGTTCTTATAGACTATTTCAACCGCGAGTCCATCGAACTTGTATTCTGCTATAAGTTCAATATTTTCTGTGTTTAGTAGCTTTTTTACTCTTTTTATAAATTCTAAGAATTCGTCGTAATTTTGCGCATTTGAGAGACTATACATAGGGAATAAATGTGGTATTTCTTTGAACTCTTTAGATATGGATAGAGATAATCTTTGGGTAGGTGAATCTTTTGTTACAAGCTCTGGAAACTTTCTTTCGAGATCAACTAATTCTCTGAATATTTTGTCATACTCTAGGTCTGATATTTCTGGTTGGTTTAGTACGTAGTATAAATAGTCATGGTATTGTATTAGTTTTTTCAACTCCTCTATTCTTTCTTTTGCTTTCTCATAAGTCATATTGAAATTATTATTTAGAAACTATTGAAAATGAAATTTCTGTTTTTTATAATCTCTGTGAGATGCTAGGAGGTTTGAAGTATGATGGTAAATTATAGATTATTATTATTGTTGATGAGTTTTACTTTTATTTTTAGTAGTTTTGAGGTTTTTGGTGTTACAGCTAACGAGAAAAATATAGTTGTTAGAGTTTTAAGTAGTTGGGACCCTTTTGCGATGGGTTGGGAGCCAGATGAACTTTTAATCTCACCTACTAATGTTTTGAATAAACAGCTTAATGCCATAGTTGATCAGAATGATTTAACAAATAATGGTGGTAGGATGCTTACATACTTTGGTTCTCCATATCAAAATAAATGTGAACCAACTAATGACTCTGTCTATCCGGGTAAAGAAACAGATACTTTGACTAAGGCGGAACTTTCAGAGTTGTGGCTTACTTGGGATACGAATTTTATATATTTTGCATTAAGGGGGCAGCAAGCAGGACTGAGAAATAATATTATGATCTATTTTGACAGGGAGCCAGGTAAAGGCAGAGTGAATTTTGATACAGGAGTTGTTTGGGATAGACGTGTATATTTCTCAGGCATGGACCCGGATATGTATATAGGTTCTTGGTCTCCAGACAATAAAGTTGAGTTTGATCCAACCGTGCAAAATAAAGGGGGATTCCAATTGTATTCGGTGGTTGCCCCTGGTGCAACAGGAGATGCTTATATAAGTAGTTACAC
>JAOAHF010000013.1 GCA_026415355.1 Brevinematales bacterium | reverse complement strand
GATTGAAACAAAACTTCTCCCCCATGGGTGTATTCGTAAGATAAGGGGTTTTTACCTACCCTTTCAGGGATTGAAACAAAACTTCTCCCCCATGGGTGTATTCGTAAGATAAGGGGTTTTTACCTACCCTTTCAGGGATTGAAACTCTTCACTTGGTTTATTATCTCTACTTGGTTTGTTAGTTTTTACCTACCCTTTCAGGGATTGAAACCATCAACTTCTACTTTTTCAAAAATCTCAAATTTTCCGTTTTTACCTACCCTTTCAGGGATTGAAACACAACTAGCATAGCAATCGTTTATACTTGCTTGGTATAGGTTTTTACCTACCCTTTCAGGGATTGAAACATAGCTAGCTTCAAAGACTTCGTAGATGAAGCTACCAGTTTTTACCTACCCTTTCAGGGATTGAAACGCTTCATATAGTGTTTCGAAGAGTTCAACTTCGTTCTTGAAGGAGTTTTTACCTACCCTTTCAGGGATTGAAATCGAGTTAACATAATTTTAAGAAGGAGTAAAAAAAGTTAAATAAACTCACCTCAATTCTAGAGTAAATGGATCCTGAACAAATTTACGTAAATTGACATTAGAAACAATCAAATTTGTACTATATTTTATAATTTCAACCTCAACAACTCCAGCTTCCATAGTATCACTTGAGAATCTTTGATCAAATATAAAGTTACCAAGAGAATAAAACATATACTTACCCTTGTAAATCTCATAGTTTTGGATAACATGGGGATGATGTCCTATTACTATATCTGCTCCTAAATCGATAAATTTTTTAGCAAGTTTTTCTTGAAACCTGTTATTTGTCTTTTTGTACTCTTCACCCCAATGAACACTAACTACCAAAAAATCTACATTACTCTTAAACAACGGTATTGTTTTAACTAAACTTTTCTCATCTATAACAGATAAACCCAAAGGTCTTTTACGAGTTGGTTTCAACTCCTTTAAAAATTCTGAAAAACCAAGAAAACCTATTCTCAAAACATTACTATAATTACTTTTGACAAAAATATATCCAATACTATTTGACAAATCAGCAATACCAAAAAAACCTATACCGTTAGAAGATAAAATGTTAATAGTATCAGTAAAAGCCTCATATCCCCAATCGTATATGTGATTATTCGCAAGATTCACTATACTAATACCAGAAGATTTTAACATACTAACAACATTTGTCTCAAACCTGAAGCTGTACTTTTTAGGTATCTGTTTTCCTCTATGAGATATAGGACCCTCTAGATTAACTACAAAAGCATCAAACCCCAACATATAGTTTGTTATATTTCTAACTAAACCTAAATAATCACCACCAAAATTTCTATATACACTTCTCTTAACCCCCCTATCAAGCATCAAATCTCCACCAAAAGCTAACCTAACTACTACCATGTCATCACCGCTACAACTATTAACAAAAAATATTGATAACAACAAGAAAACTAACCTAAAAAACATAATCCCAAATCTCCAAATTCCACTTATACAGGTCTTGGATTCGGATGATATCCATATATCATATTAATAAGTCTTTCTAAACCTACTAGTATATTTTCCTTCCTATTTGTAAGAGCAATTCTTACATATTGATTCGTCTTATTCTCCCCAAAATCCACCCCAGGCGTAATAGCAACAGAATACTCATATAAAAATCTCTTACTAAATTCATAAGAGTCCTTAGTGTATTTCGATAAGTCAAGGTAAATATAAAAAGCACCATCAATTTCATACCCTATCGAAAAACCAAATTTTTCAATATACTCTTTTGCAGATAAAAGCCTATCATAATATATCTTCGTATATTCATCAAACTCTTGTATACATTCATTTATGCATATATCAGCAAGTATCTGTGAAGGCGTAGAAGTAGAAATAACCACATTCTGAAGAAGCTTCTGAAGACTTTGAAGATATCTATCAGGTACTACAAGCCACCCTACCCTCCACCCAGGCATACAAAAGTATTTTGAAAAACCATTTGATATTATCAGATTCCCATTCCTCGAGAAATAACTAGCAACACTACTATTTTTCTTAGGTTTAGAAAACACAATCCCCTGATAAATCTCATCTACTATTAAAGGTATACCACTATCAAGAATATGTACCAAAATCTCCTCTCTTAACAGTACACCTGCAGGATTAGAAGGAGAAGCAACTATAAAACCTTTTGTTGACCTTGAAATAACATTATCAATATCCCCTATTGTAGGATTGAAATTGTTTTCTCTGTAAACATTCACTCTTACAATACTCCCCCCCAAATGGGTAATAAAGTTAGAATAACACGGATAAGAAGGATCAAAAATCACAAAGTCTCCACCATTATCCAAAAGAACAGATATCATGAGATATATACCAATTGAACTACCAGGTGTTATCACTATATTAGAAGGAGATATATCAACACCATATTCATTCAAGTAATATCTTGATATACTCTCTCGAAGCTTGTACAAACCTAAACTAGGAGTATATCCCATCTTATAGTTAGATAAATACTCATAAAGCTTTGCAGTAGCCTTCTGTGGTAAAGGTAAATCAGGCTCACCTATCTCAAGATGAATAACCTCAACTCCTTGTTTTTCCATCTCAACAGACTTCTCAAGTATATCCATCACTATGAAAGATTTAACTCTATCAATATTCATAGTAAGTATTTTCAGAATCACACCTCCAATCTAACAACTTATCACTACCAAAAACTTGAAAATAATACACACATTATTCAAATTTTTGGCATGCCTGAAAACTTAACTTTCTTCGCTAAAGATACTATAGAATGCCCTATATGCGGATATAACTTCCGAAGAGAAGAACTTATGAGCGGTGGCGGAAGACTAAATGCCGGCAAACTAACAGAAGAATTGAGAAGATTATATATTCCCACACAAAAGTGGGGAAAAGTAAATCCTCTTATATATCCCATAACTGTATGCCCTAATTGCTTGTACGCCGCATTCAAAGAAGATTTCATAAACAAGTACATAACCCCAGAGGATATATCAAGAATAGAAAGCTACCGAAAAGTCAGAGGAGAATATGCAATAGCTATAGTAGGTAGCATTAATTTCGAACAACCTAGAGACCTTAAACACGGACTCTTGAGTTATATCCTGGCCATAAGTTCGTACTCCTTCCAACATAAAAAATTAGCACCTTCTTTCAAAAAAGCAGTTTCCTCCCTAAGAGCAGCATGGCTCGCAGGAGATCTATTCGATGAAGAAAAAAAACCTGAATATGCAAGAATGCAACTAATCCTCTATAAAAAAGCACTTGAATTCTACACAACCTTCATCGAAAAACAGTCAAAAGGAGAAGAAACTATAGACGGAATAAAGTTTTTCGGACCTGACACAGATAAAGACTTTGGATTCGAAGGAGTATTGTATATTTACGCAGTACTAAAGTATAAACTTCTATTCACAGAAGAAGATATACAAAAAAAACTTCAAGCAATAGCAGAGTGCAAAAGATATATAGCTAAGTTTGTAGGTATAGGCAAAAAAAGCCCAAATAAACCAGCCGATGTACTAGAACTAGGAAGAGATTTATACGAAAAAATGTCAAAAGATGAAGAAGAACTACAAAAACAATTAGAACTCACAAGTTGACAATACTATCATGTTAGCATATAAAAAATCTACTTTTCACTAAAACCAATCAAAGGCTCAAATGAAGAAATGTAAACTCCATCAGAATAATCCTCAATTACAGTCTTATGGTACGGCAAAATAATATATCTAAATCCTTGCGGCATATTAAACCTCACTTTTCTCTTCGAAAGGTTTAAAAAACATACTATATCACCATTGTTACTCTCTATTTTCCAATACACAACCTTACGCTTAGACCTTACATATACAACCTTACCATTCAATATAATATCCCTAAACTTATCAAAAGTATCCTCTATATTGTGATAAACAGAATTTATGTAAGAATTGCTTTTCCAATTTAAAGGTTTATAAGAAATGTTTGCTTCAAAAAGTCCTGTAGTACCATCATTACTACCTATACACTCGTATTTAGGTCTGAAACCTTCTCCAGCACTACCAAACCTAGATAGGAAAAATCTAAGAAGTAAAACCTTTTCACCACCCTTAATCATAGGACTTCTGTCTATAACTGGATTTTCCGTATCGTGTGTATCAACAGCATAAGAAACTGAAATCTTTCTCCTTCTCTTGCTGTTAAATCTATGTAACTTAATAGAAAGCTTCAATACATTCTTTACATATTCTTTTGATATATCCTCCCATATATCACCACCAAGAATCAAATCAGCACCTATGCTATAGTAATTTTTGAAATCATCTCCCATCCTCTCAAAAAACATCCCAACATAAGGATACTCTTTCTTAACCTTTCTAACAACATAGTCTATAACCTTAGGAGTAAGTCTGTCAGAAATAGGATAATTAGGATCAGCACCTACAATACTATCAAATATGTGATCCGTAAAATCCCATCTTATGAAGTCAAAGCCATATTTCCTTATAATAGCAAGAGGTATTTTTGAAAAGAAATTTAAAACCTTCCTGTCAAGCTTAGGAGGATTCAAAGGATCAGGCAGAGAATTTATACCTAAATTGTCATAAAACTTGTAAGGAGATAAAAGCCCAAAAGCATGATCTCTATGATCTTCTCCCTTCATATTCTTATATGAAAACTCCGGATAATTTTTATCATAAACATAATGCGAAAACTCTGGTAAACCAACACCATTCCAAGTATGAGTAGGTATAGTCCATAAGCCATTTTGCATAAGTTCAGAAATAACTTCCGCATGAGCAGTTCTTATTGCCCCAACATCACCCTTAGAAAACGACCTTAAACCATATTTCCCTAAAACTTTTTTCACAATTCTCCTTACCTCAGAATGAATTTTCTTTTGATAATCACTCGATAGTTGCTCTCTCTGAGATAAATTGTCAGCAAGTCTTATAGTCCCATCAGAATACCTCTGCAGCTTTATCCACCTGAAGTATTCTGGATATTCAAGAGCAACCCTAGAAAATTGAGAAGTATGAGGCTCTAAATCAAACCCAACAACCTTACCCAAAAGATGAGCAGTCTCAACGAAAAACCTAACTTGTTCTTTCGCAGGTATCAATGACAAATAAAACTTGTTAATAAAATCATCAGATATAACCCATAAACAATCAATAGCATACAGTATCTTAAAAGCATGATCAAAAAAGGGTGATAGATGAATCCCATCAACCCTAAGAGTAGGTATAACCCTAGTCGCACTTATAAAATCTCCAGTCCTATTAACCCCAACAGCTCTTACATTCAAGTAACACAACGAAACCCTAGAAAACCAATTAGAATCCCTATAAGAAGAAACCGGAGATGAAACATTACCCCTATCATTAAAAACTTTCTTGAGAAACAAAGCAAATGAATACATTGGTATACTCAGAGCCTCTGCCGGTTTCATCTTTATATACCCATACTCGTAGTAACTCTCGTAAAGTAAATTAGCAAGTTTTTCTAACTCATCATGGGCTAAACCTTTATCCTCCGCCTCAGACCTTGAAAGCAATAAAACTCTCTCAAGTATATCCCTATACTCCATACAACACCCCAAATAGGAAGTTTATTTTAATGAAAATAAAAACATATTGTCTACCTTATAAAATTACACAAAAATTTGTTTCTCATCCCATACCAAAAAACATGAATAAATCACAATCCCTTAAAAAAAATTTGACTAAATCAGTATGAATTAATTATATTAGTTATCAAAATAAGGAGGATAACATGAAGAGAATAATATTTTCTACAATATCCTTGACAATTTTGCTAAGTTTATCTTTTGCTCAAGCAAAGGTAAATGTAGATGGCGTAATACAAGACAAAGAATATACATCTGTTTATAATGTTGATAAAGATTTCAAGTTCCATATCTCCAGTGACGCAAAAAATGTCTACGTTGGTCTTGAATCAAACTCTAAAGGTTGGGTTGCCATAGGTTTTGGATCACCAGTTATGGATAAATCAATTATGTTTATAGGGTATTTTAACAAAGATAAAAACAAGTTTGAAGTAGAACAAACAATAGGAGTAAAACATAACCATCCTAAAGCTGAGAAAAACGAGGTTATCAGTTCCGCAGGTAAAAGAGAAAATAACAAAACTACTGTTGAATTCGTAATACCCAAAAAGATAGGTAATCTAACTCTACAAGGAGAAGTTGACGTAATATGGGCATATTCAGTAAGTGATTCCATTAAATCATACCATTCAAAGAGAGGTGCTACCAAGGTTAAATTCTAAGTATTTATTAAAAAATGGAATTTTGTCTATCTAAAGAATCAATATCTAAATCACTTAAAGAGGTAAGTAAAATGTTTACCTCCTTAAAACACAACTGTTATAAGCTCCTTAATTCACTTAGGTATACAAAAGACCTTATCAAAACTTAAGATCAACAACATCTTTAGAATATACAAGCCAAAAATCTAGCCCCTTTCAATAACAATTAAGCTATGTTTTCATAAACTTAAATAGTCTTGAAAAACTCAACAAAATCATTAAATTTTTGACAATGTGATAAAATTAACTTTTAACCTAAGTAATCATAAAATCTCACAATCTTTGATTTTTGCTGTTGTAACAGCTATAATATCCACAAATACTTCAATGGGATTAAGAATACTACACTTAACAGATTTACACATAGATAACATAAACCTTTTCGCCAAAAATTATTCGAGGAATATCAAGATGTTACAAAAAAACATTAATATACTATCTCCAAACGTAGTTATTGTATCTGGCGACATAGTAGAATTTGGTGAAGGAATATTTGCCAAAGCAAATTATGAAATTTTGAATAACTTATTCTACTACTCAAATGGTAATTTCTACTTCGATAAAGACCTAAAAATACCACTTTACTTTGTTCCTGGTAACCATGAATACGAAACCATGTTAAAGTTATCATCTACGGATATACCTAATTACAGAAAGTTTATAGGTAGCAATTTTGTAAATTATTATATTGACATACAGGATGTTAGACTTATATTTCTCGATACTGGTTATGACTACTATTTTTCTCTTTTCTCGCATAATTCGATATTACCTGATCCTGAAAGCGTTGGACTTTTTCAAAATCAACTAGACTTCCTTGAAAGAGCACTTAAGACATCCAGTAATATAAACATAATCATTACACATCATCCTTATCTAAATCCACAAAATGGAATACAAGAAGGAGTATTCAAATTCGGTAGAGATGAATTCCAAAGACTTATGCACACGTACAATGTATCACTAATACTTTCAGGACACACTCACAAAAATAGAGTTTTCGATAGCAAAACAAATCTCGTAACATCTTTTCCGCTAATAGCAAAAGAAAGAGAAACATATCATATACAAACAGGTTCAATTGGCAAAGATGGATACTATAGAATGATCGAAATAAAAAACAAAACTGTAATAATCTACGATTCCGAAAATTGCGAAGATTACCTAACAATACAAGAAGAAAAGATACCATTTGCAGCTGAAGCAGAATAAAATTTTCTTATTCAAAGCTTATTTAGCAAAATTAAGCATAATATGAGACACTCTAAAACCCACTTTCAAAAGTGTATTAACCATAGCGTAATTGTGCGATGGAACTAAACATTCAATAAAATCATATCCCTTCGGGATATCTTTTATCATGTTAACTACAAGACTATAACCAATACCATTCCTAGTATACTCTTTATCAACAAAAAGATCAAATATCCTATAAACCACTACTTGCTTACTGGAAATTCTAGACAACAGTGAGGATAAAGAAAAATCTTCTTTTATAGCACCATACCCCACACTTTTACCATTAAAAAATGCTACGTAAACTCTAAATATGTTTGGGTTACTCTGTATTGAGGTATGATAGTTATACAAAATATCATCCTTTAGTTTATCTTCTATTCTACTATCAAATAAGCACTGTATAGGATAATTCTTCGGATCAAAATTCTTGCTCCTAATCCTGATAAGTTCATCAAAATCTTTTACATTTACCACCCTAACTACTTTTACACTATCATTCGTTTTATCCATATTTACAGAACCGTAAAATCTCAAAGTGGTAAAAGAAGATGTATATTTAAAACCAAACTTCTGGTATATTCCTGTTGCTGGAAGATTATCTACATCGGTACTAACTTCAACTATATCTCCTTTGCGTTTCTTAACATAATCAAGAAAATACGACAAAAGCTGAGAACCTACTCCTTTTCTCTGATAATCTTTATCAACACCAAATAGCTTGATCTTATAGTATCCCCTCGATGTCAACTTTGTCAAAACTTTATCAAAAGACCACGATAAAAAACCTATAATCCTGTTACCACTTACTGCTATAAAGGTAGATGTAGCATTCTCTAGTATTCCTATAGAAACTTTGTGTACATTCTCTCTACCTATAAGTTTTAGAGCATTTTCGTCTACTCTAAAAGATGACAAATCGAATATGTCTTTAGTTATCTCAACAACCTTGTCATAGTCACTAGGTTTTATTTCAGTTATGTATATCTTTGATAACACACTATAAATTTTAAGTCTAACAAACAACTTATTTCATCTATCAACTTATATCTCGTAAATAATCCTATTATGACCTGATATTTTGGATTTATATAGTGCTTTTTCAACATTTGAAATAATAGACTGAACATCTTTTCCATCTTCAGGATAAGTTTGTATTCCCATACTCAAAAATAAACCAAATATCAATCCAGATGTTGACATAACTGATGAAGATATTTCTGACAAAAGCCTCCTTGCGAAAAGTAATGCTCCTTTCTTATTTGTTTCTGGCAGAATTATACCGAATTTACTTACACTGAATTTAAAAGCTATATCTTCTGCTCTCTTTGAATTCTTAACAATAGTACTCACATCAACAAGTATTTTAATAGCAATATTAGTATTCCCTGATAGAGATATACTCTCAAGCCCATTCACTTGAAATAATATTATTGAAAAAAAATGATTATGCCTCTGAGATCTATTTAGTTCCCTTTTAACAAAATCTTCAAAGTACGACCCCCTATAAAGCCCCGTTATGAAATCTTGAAGAACACTATTCTTTATCTTTTCTGTTAACACGAGATCAACAACAGATGGATTCCTCAAGTAATTTTTAACTCTAAACATATAGTCAACAACAGTAGCACTTATATGAATATTTCTACCTATCGATGAAACCATATCCTTATGATACTTTTCTATTTCATTCCACAAAGCCTCAGATAGCTCCTCATCAAACTGAATACCCGTAAGAAGAAACAAAAGTTTCTGAAAAAACTTATTATCCTTAACTTTTTTTCTTACGTTATGTATCTCCTTAATCTGATCGCTCGAAGAAAAAATAGCCTTATAAAGTTCAAGAATTGTCCTATCTTCAGTTTCAGTTACAAGTGGAGATTTGTAGTAGTTATGATTTGACAAAAAAACTTTCATAGATTTACCTCAAAAAAACATGCATAAGTATTATTGATAGCAGAAATTTCTTTCAAGACAGTTATAATTTAATTCAACACGTTTCAATAAGTTACTCTTTTCTAACGATATTGTTTATATTTATCACACGTATGGAACATAAGTACCGAATTCTAGTTATAGATGACGAACCAGAAGTGTTAATATCTATAAAAAACATCCTCCAAGATGAGTTTGAAGTTAAAATATCCAAAGAACTTAAAACCTCACTAATACAAGATATATTACCAGACGTTATACTAGTTGATCTAAAGTTAGGAAACAAAGATGGTAAAGAGATAATAAAATTCGTCAAAGAAAATGGAATAAAGTCTCAAGTAATAGTAATATCAGCACACTCTGAAATAGACAACATAGTAGATAGTATTAAATTAGGTGCATTTGATTTTATAGAGAAACCTATATCTCCAACCAGACTAAAAGTATCCATTAAAAACGCACTTGAAAATCTAAGACTAAAAAAACTGTTAGACACAAAACTTATAAGTGAAAACATAATCACCCAAAGTCCCAAAATGAAAAACATCATTAAACTTGTTGAAAAATCAGCTACTACTAGTTTTCCTGTCTTGATACTGGGAGAATCAGGAACAGGAAAAGAAAGAATAGCATCTCTAATTCATAATTTAAGTAAAAGGAGAGATAAGGAATTTGTGAAAATAAACTGCTCTGCTATACCATCAGAACTTTTTGAATCTGAATTGTTTGGACATGAAAAAGGATCATTCACAGGTGCCTATCAAAGCAAAAAAGGTAAATTTGAAATAGCAAACGAGGGGACCCTATTTCTAGATGAAATAGGAGATTTATCTCTAGATCATCAAGCAAAACTTTTAAGAGCAATAGAATATGGAGAAATTACAAAAATAGGTGGTAGAGAAACTATAAAAGTTGATGTAAGAATTCTATCAGCCACAAACAAAAATCTTGAAAACATGGTTGAAAACAAAACCTTCAGAGATGACTTGCTATATAGGATAAACGTAATTACAATACACCTACCACCTCTCAGAGAAAGGAAAGAAGATATAAGACTCTTAGCAGAATTCTTTCTAAACGAAACAAACCAAAAAGAAGGTTTACCTCTCAAAATTTTATCAGAAGAAGCACTAAAAATGCTAGAAGACTATAATTATCCCGGAAATATAAGAGAACTCAAAAATATCATCCAAAGACTAGTTGTATTATCAGAGAAGGAAGTAATAACCAAAGAAGATGTTGAAAAAGTACTAAGTACATTCACAGATAACAAGAAACAAGAGAAAATAATGTTAATCTTATCAAATCCACTACCACCTAATGTAGCAAGAGAAGAATTTGAAAAGATTTATATCAAATATCATCTCGATAAGAATAAAAATAGCATTTCAAAAACTGCCTATTCTCTAGGAATACTCCCTAATAACCTATTGAGAAGAATGAAAGAACTAGGTCTAAAATAGTATTACAATCTTGAGCAAGAATTATTTTTGGCATATTGAGAGGCTTTAAGAGCATTATTTAAAATTCCTTTTCAAAACTATTCATTTCTCGGAGGAGGTTATGATTGATTTTGTTGATGAAATAAGATCTAAGCTTGAAGGAATGGAAGGAAGTCTTGTTTTTCCTGAAGCTAACGATACCAGAGTAATAAAAGCTGTTGACATGCTAACAAGAGAGAAATTCAATCTAAGGATAATCTTACTTGGAAATCCAGATGAAATTAGTAAAATAGGAGAGGAGATTGGAGTTGATGTTTCAAGGTTTGAGATAATTGATTGGAAACAATCAGAATGGATTGAAGATTTTTCTGATGAATTCTATAAACTAAGAGAACATAAAGGAGTTTCAAGAAATGACTGCAATAAGTACATAACAAGCAATGTTAATGCTTTTGGTGCAATGATGGTTAGAAAAGGTATAGTTGATGGCATGATTTCAGGTAGCTTAAGCCCTACTTCTGATGTTATAAGAGCAGGTATATGGATAGTTCAACCCAAAAAAGGTATAAAAACAGTATCAAGTTTCTTTATCATGGTTTCTCCTGATGAAAGTATAGGCGATGGGGGTAGAATGGTATTTTCAGATTGTGCCCTTGTTGTTGATCCAACACCAGAACAACTAGTAGATATAACTATCAATGCAGCAAACGCAGCAAAATTCTTTCTAAACTCTGACCCCATGGTTGCTCTACTCTCTTATTCAACATATGGTAGTGGAGCAGGCCCCTCCGTCGATAAAGTAAGACAAGCAGTTAAAATACTAAAAGAGAAAAATGTTGACTTTAAGTTTGATGGAGAAATGCAATTTGATGCCGCGATATCTTCAACTGTTGCTAATATCAAATGCCCCAACTCGGAAGTTGCAGGCAAAGCAAATACATTCATATTCCCCAACCTTGATGCAGGTAATATAGGCTATAAAATAGCACAAAGAATAGGAAAAATGAAAGCATACGGCCCTGTTTTGGTAGGACTTAGCAAGCCTGTAAATGATTTATCAAGAGGTTGCTCCGTTGAAGATATATATGTAATGGCTTTAATGACGTTACTACAGGTAAAAGAACACATCTAAACAAATTCTTTTCGTTAACCAAGACTAAAATATAAACACAAACAAAACCTCCAAGCTCAAAAAAGCCGTAAAATTAACATTTATATAAGTCAATAGATTATTCGAAGACAAATACTTTTTAGTGAGTAGGATTAAATTTGTTTACTTCCTCAAGTAAAAAGTCCAGTATCTCATCGTTATTAAGACGTTTGTAAATTTTCCCATTTTTGTATGCAACAGATCCACTCTTGCCACACGAAACACCTATATCTGCATCCATTGATTCCCCCGGCCCATTAACAACACACCCCATTATAGCAACCTTAACCTTTTTTCTTAGATTTTTAACTTTTTCTTCAAATTTATTAGTCAATTCAATTATATTAACATCCGCTCTTGCACACAAAGGGCAAGAAACAACATCAACATAAGTTGGTTTATATCCAAACTGTTGTAGTATTGCTATACCTATCTCAACTTCTTTTGCAGAATCACCTGTTAGCGAAACTCTTATAGTATCTCCTATACCTTCCATGAGAAGTGTACCTATTCCTATAGTACTCTTTATAGTTGATCTAAATTCTGTACCTGCTTCCGTTACACCCAAATGTAAAGGATAATCACATTGCTTGGCAATTAGTCTATACGCCTCAACCATAGTTATTACATCATTATGCTTTACAGATATAACTATATCATAAAACCCCAAATCTTCGAGTATTCTAACATGTCGAAATGCAGAATCAACAAGAGCTTCGGCTGTAGGTTTTGGATACTTTGTTCTATCTATTGAACCAGCATTTACACCTATTCTTATCGGTATTCCATTATCCTTACAAGCTCTAACTACTTCTTCAACTTTCCATTTCTCTTTTATGTTTCCTGGATTAAGTCTTATTTTATCCGCTCCACTCTTAATAGCTTCAAGTGCTATCTTATAATCAAAATGTATATCAGCAACTATAGGAACTTTCACATGTTTTTTTATTTCTTTTATTGCTCTTGCAGACTCTATATCAGGCATTCCAAGTCTTACAATATCAACACCAGCCTCTTCACATTTCTTTATTATATCGACAGTTTCCTTTATGTTTGTTGTCTTACTTGTTGGCATTGTTTGAACTGTTACTGGAGCATCCCCACCTATATACTTATCTCCAACTCTTACCCTTCTACTTTTTCTTCTCTCTATCATAATCACACTCTCATCTCAAATTCTTTAATAGTTTTTAAATCTATAAAAAACTCTTCTACTTTTCAAGCTTTAGCCAAAAGACAATGCTTGAAACAACAAAAACTCAATCGTATATCCCATCAAATTAAATTTCACATATTTGAATTCAGAAAGTTAGTATAAATATCATTCTAATTATGGATGAAGAACAACTTCTCAGGTGGAATAAAATAATAGAAAGTACACCACCTTTACCCTTTATAGTTAGCACACTACTCAAAAAACTTGAAGATCCTGAAGCAAGCATCAGAGAGATAGAAGAAACTCTCGAGAAAGAACCTCTACTCGTAGCAAAAGTACTCAAGATGGCAAACTCTGCATACTATGGTTTTCCAAGAAGTATAACAACTGTCAGAGAAGCAATAATAGTGTTAGGGCTTAACACAATAAGGAGTATCGCTTTAGCAATATCAATAAAATCAATTATGAATGTTGACGTCTCAGGATATTGGTTTTCTTCAATCAAAGGACTCTGGGAACACTCACTACTTACTGCGGGTGGAGCAAGGGTAATAGCTAAAAAACTCAGACTTAGTGACCCAGAAAAATACTTTGTAGGAGGATTATTGCACGATATAGGAAAAATAATATTGAGTAGTATAACCAAGGAATACAAAGTACAATTCCTGAAAAATTTTCTCTTTTACAACAAAACCATATCCCAAAGTGAAGAGGAAGTAATAGGAATCTCTCACAATACTATAGGTAACATGCTAGCAAATTATTGGAACTTACCACAGTTTATCTCAGATATAATACTTTATCATGATAACCCGTTTGACGCACCCGAAGAAATAAGAAAAGATATAGTTGTAATATCAACCGCTAATGAACTTTCATATAACTTTATACCAGAAAATCTAGTAGAAATAGGTGTTAGTGAAAAAAGGAACAAAAGAGCAGATGAATACCTAAAATACCTAGGAATACCAAACGAAAGGGAATCAATTATAAAAACAATGGAAAAGATGCTCGAAATATCCCCGGAGGTTTAGGATGAAAAACATTGAAGAACTCAGAAAAAACATAGAAAAAATCGATGACGAAATACTATCACTAATAAAGAGAAGAGTTGAAATAGCAGTAAGGATAGGAGAAGAAAAAAAGAAAAACGGTTTGAATATATATGACCCTAATAGAGAAAACGAAATTATAGATAAAATAAAATTCAAATCCCAAGAAATGGGACTTCCATATGACTATATAGAAGACATTTTTTTACTAATAATGTCAATGACCAGAAATATCCAAGAAAGAATTAGTATTGCACTGCTTGGCCCTGAAGGAACATTCTCTGAAATAGCAGTAACAAGAAGATTTGGTTATGATGTTGAGAAGATTTACGCTAAAAACATTTCAGATATCTTTAGAGAAGTCTCAAAAGGTAAGGCTAATGTAGGTGTAGTACCAATAGAAAATTCTTATAATGGGGTAGTTGCTCAAACTCTTGATAACTTCGTTGATTCTCATCTTAAAATAATGGGCGAGATTTTCTTAAGAGTACACCACTCACTTCTTTCAAAGGAAGACAATATATCAAAAATAAAAACACTGTACTCACATCCTCAAGCATTGGGGCAATGTAAAGAATGGATAGAAAATAATTTAAGTAACGTAGAAATAATCGAAACAAGTAGCACATCAGAGGCAACAAAGATAGCATCAACAAAACCTCAATCAGGAGCAATAGGAAACGAAATTCTCTCAAAAAAATACAACCTAAAAATACTTGCAAAAAATATCGAAGACGATCCTATGAACACAACAAGATTCTGGATAATAGGCGAAGAAAGTGTAAATATGACAGGAGATGACAAAACTACTATATTATGCTATATAAATGATAAACCTGGAGCACTATTTGATCTCATCAAACCTTTCAAAGATATGAATGTAAACATGACGAAAATCGAATCAAGACCTTCAAGAATAAAACTCTGGGATTACTTATTTTTCATTGACTTCGAAGGACACACTCAAGATCACAAAATACAGAAATTACTTACAGAAGTTGAAAAAAACGCATCATTATTAAAGATATTGGGCTCTTACCCAAAAGGAATAGTATTGGAGTAAACTATGGAAAAAATACTTTTTGAATTCAACGAATTCTTATCAGACAAAATCAAAAACATCAATGATTACAATATATTCTACTTCTCAGACTTTGATGGTATGAAACTAGTTAAAAGAGGTAAGGTTAGAGATATATACGAAGTAGGTGATTACTTACTAATTGTGTCAACAGATAGAATATCAGCATTTGATGTTATCCTTCCAACACCAATCCCATACAAAGGAATGATACTGAACATGCTATCATATTTTTGGTTTAGAAAATTTGATAAAGTTATACCAAATCACGTTGTTAGTATCATACCAGAAGAATATCCATCTGTCTGTAAACCCTACGCTGAAATGTTAAAATACAGAAGCATGCTCGTAAAAAAGATGAAAGTTTATCAGATCGAATGTATAATAAGGGGATATCTTGCAGGTTCTGGATACGAAGAATATACAAAAACAGGTTCAATATGTGGCATTGAATTACCAAAAGGACTTAAAATATCTTCAAAATTACCAAAACCGATATTCACTCCATCAACTAAATCTGACATAGGTCACGATATAAATATAAATATCGAAGAAGCAAGAAAAATAGTTGGAGACATTATCGACGATATTCAATCAAAAAGTTTAGAAATCTTCAAAATCGCTTCAAATTATCTTGAAAGCAAAGGTATTATACTTTGCGACACAAAATTTGAATTTGGCTTCGATAACCAAAACAAAATTGTATTAGTTGATGAAGTACTAACGCCAGACTCATCAAGATTCTGGAATAAAGATACATACCAAGAAGGTAAACACCAAGAAAGCTATGATAAACAGTTTGTCAGAGACTACCTTAAGACACTTAACTGGAACAAAACTTATCCAGCACCTATACTTCCAAAAAACATTGTAGAGGAAACTTTGAAAAGATATTATGAAATATTTAGAAGAATAGTATTCTAAAAAACATCTCTATCAAGAATATTATACGTAAGCATTATACACCATTTAAACTACAATCAATAAAGTTGAAAAAGAATTTTACTGTAAATTATACTCTATTAACTTAGAGGTACTTTTATGTACAAGGTTGAAAAATCCGGAGACATAGTAATCGTATACCTAGAAGGAAGAATCGACGTTCAAGCCGCTTTAGAACTTGAAAAACAAATGAGTGAAATATTTAACACCAATATAAATAAAGTGATATTTGACTTTCAAAAGGTACAGCATTTATCTAGTAGCGGTATAAGAGTTTTGATATCTTCTCTTAGAAGGACAACAGCAAACAAAGGTGGAGTAAAACTGTCAAATGTTGATCAGCAGATAAGAAAGATCCTTAAGCTTGTTGAACTTGAAAACCTTTTCTCGTATTACGATTCCGTTGAAGATGCTATAAAAGCTTTTAAAGAGTAACTTATACATGGAAAGAATAAAAAAAATTAAAGCAGCCATATCTAATAAATTCTCAACAGTTCTAAAGTTTGACCTTTGGATTATATCCAAAATCATGAAAGTAAGAAACAAATACTTAACTTTTCTACTAAAAAATATTTCCAGGCTAAGTGATTGGTGGTTTCTCACTTTAATTGCTATACTGATAGGAATATTTTGGAATATTGAGATAGGAATATTTTTAAGTACCGCACTTATAATACAGGTAATCTTTCAAAAAATAATAAAAAATATAATAACTAGAAAAAGACCATATATAAAACATAGAACAACTGTAAAAAGACTCATAATACCACCTGATAGATATTCGTTTCCTTCAGGACATACAGCAGGAGCTTTTGTAACATTTTTTGTGGTAAACAACTTTTTCTTTGAAATATCTTTGTTTATACTTTCCATAGCAATACTAATAGGATTTTCAAGAATTTACTTAGGAGTACACTACTTAACAGATGTTTTATTTGGAATACTACTAGCATTCATATCATTTGAGATTAGTAAGTACTTATATACTTATATATTTAACTTGATTAAGTTGATAATCCCTTACCTACTTCATTCACAGTTCTTCCAAGCAGAGTATCGTTTGTCTGGATAACTCTTGAGTTTGCCTCGTAACTTCTTTCAGCTGAAATCATCCTTACCATCTCAACAACAGGATTGACATTTGCCATCTCTAGAAATCCTTGATGTACTTTAGGTCTCTTTTCCCCTTGCAATATCTCCATATCTCCTGAAAGCTCAGTAGTTGCGTAATAAGAATGTCCTTCCTTTTTGAGATATCTAGGAAATTGAACATTAACTAGCATTATTCTATCAACAATCTCTTGATCTTTAATATCACTTCTATCTGTAGCTACAAATTCGTCGAGTATAGCAGGATCGTGAGTAGGATCTATCAGAATATTACCTTGTTTGTCAACCTTAAAGTTGCCAATCTTAATTCTTATATAACCATTTTCACCCATAACTTTAAATCCTTCCTTCGTCACTAGATAATTATCATCACTTATTTTAAAAGTACCATTTCTAGTAAGTCTTAATCCTTCAGGTGTCTCAACAACAAAAAATCCATCACCTTCAATAGCAAGATCAAAAGGATTCTCCGTCTGTTTTAAAGATCCTTGCTCGAATATTGTTTGAATTTCATTAACTTCAACGCCAGTACCAAACTTACCAATTATTGGTGCTCTATCGTAAGACCCTAAAGGAAATGTCACAACTCCATTATCATTAACTCTCCTTGCCAACATTTCAGGAAACGCTTTAAACAAAGAAACTTCCTTTTTGTAGGAAGTAGTATTAGAATTTGCCAAATTATTCGCTATAGTATTCAAGTTCTCAAGCTGAGCTATCATTCCGGAAGCACTGGTATATATACCTCTTACCATAAAATCTCCTAAAAGAATTTTCGTAAAAAAAGATAAGATGTTAACAAAAAAACTAAAACGAACTAATAAACTTAGACGTCAACGCTTTTCAAGCACTGTACTTTACAACTCTTACAAAAGACAGATTACACATTACCAAAAAATATACCACCAAACTAACTTACTTTCTTACAACGAAGCATTTCGGAAACAATACAATATATAACCAAACCTTAGTCAAACTTTACCTTTAGTCTATAAGCTGTATAGAACACTGATTTCTAGTTAATTTTTCTCTCGCAGAAGCAGAAACTTTATTTACTTTTACTACTAATTTCTTGACTTTTAGTTCACCATTACCTAATATTTTTACAGGATTTTTACCTTTAACAAGCCCTTTCTGTTTAAGGGTTTCAATATTAACCTCATCTCCATCAGAAAATACGTTTAACTTCTCAACATTTACTATATCGTACTCAATTTTAAAAGTTGAATTAAAACCTCTTTTAGGAAGTCTTCTATGCAAAGGTGTTTGTCCTCCCTCAAAGTAAGGAGCAACCTTACCTCTACCTCTAACAGTTTGCCCTTTACCTCCCCTACCTGAGGTTTTACCTATACCAGAACCTATACCTATTCCCTTTCTTGTTGGTTTTTTAACATATTTAGGTCTTTTCAAAGTAGGCATACACAAAAACTCCTCCTTTAGTAATACTGGTATTTATACCCCGCCTTTTTACAAAGGTTATCCTTCCAGTAGGCGGCTTTGGATAACCTTTGTTAAGAATTTGAACTATTAGTTTTGAAAATACTAAACATCTTAGAAACTGTTATTCCTCTTCTTTTAGCAACCTCTTCTGGAGATTCTAGAGAGTTTAAAGCCATTACTGCAATCTTTGATACTAGGACAGGATTTGTAGACCCTATTATCTTAGTTATTACATCATGATAACCAGCAAGTTCTAGGATACTTCTCAAATTAGTTTCAGCAATAACACCCGTTCCAGGTGCAGCTGGTTTCATTACAAGTTTACAAGATTTGTATGATATCTCTACTTCGTGAGGAATTGTCCTCTGTTTCTTCTGAAACTTAACCTTAAACATGTTTTTCTTTGCTTTATTTATAGCTTTTCTCACAGCATCTATGAGCTCATTCGCTTTAGAGTAACCTATTCCAACCATAGACTCTCCATCACCAACAGCAACTAAAGCGTTAAAGTGCAACCTCTTACCACCTTCAACAACTTTAGCAACTCTTCTTACCATCAAAACTTTTTCTTTTAGCTCCTTACCTTCAGCCATACTAACCTCCTAAAACTTAATTCCACCTTCTCTCATAGCATCAGCAAAAGTCTTAACAACACCATGATACTTGTAGAAATTCCTATCAAAGACGATCTTATCGATTCCTTTCTCAAGCAATTTCTTAGCCATCAAATCTCCTAAAATCTTAGCATCTTCAACAGTATCTCCCAACTTTTTGTCAAACTCCCTCGAAATAGATGACACACTTACTATAGTTCTACCGTTTATATCATCTATTGCCTGCGCATAAATGTACTTATTTGATTTGTAAATTGACACCCTAGGCCTACTAGGAAGACCAAATATTGATTTTCTTACTCTTTTTTTTCTTCTTTCTCTTCTCTCATTTTTCACAGCAACTTTGTTAATCATAGTCCAACCTCCTACTTAGATTTCTTGCCTTCTTTAAGGACTATAACTTCATTTTCATACCTTATACCTTTACCTTTGTAAGGCTCTGGTTTTCTTATGGCTCTTATGTTAGCAGCAACTTGTCCAACAAGTTGCTTATCATATCCACTAACTGTTATTTTAACCTGATCTTCAACATTAAACTTTATACCTTGAGGTGGTACAAATTCAACAGGATGTGAGTAACCGACATTCAATATAAGCTTGTTTCCTTCCATTCTAGCTCTGTATCCTACACCAACTAGTTGCAACGTTTTTGAAAATCCTTTTGATACTCCTATTATCATGTTATTTATAAGTGCTCTTGTAGTTCCCCACATAGCTTTAGCAAATTTAGTCTCAGACTTTGGTGAAACCACAACATTATTATTCTCTATTTTCACGTCAATAACTGGATTCAATTTCATTTTAATCTCACCAAGCTTACCTTTAACAGATATAACATTATTTTCCAAAACAACATCAACATCACTAGGTATTGGAATTGGTTTTTTACCTATCCTAGACATATAAAGCCTCCTACCAAATTGAACATATCAACATACCACCAACTTTAAGGTTTTTAGCTTCAACACTAGTCATAACACCTCTAGGAGTCGAAACTATAGTAATACCAAGATTGTTTTTATACGGTTTCATATCTCTATATCCTAAATAAAGCCTCCTTGAAGGATTACTCAGTATTTTTATATCCTTTATAACTGGTTTACCATTATAGTACTTAAGCTCAACTTTATAAAAATATCTCTTTTCGCTATCTTCCACGAAGTCTCCTATATAACCATTCTCCTTCATCACTTTAAGAATATTAGCTAGAAATTTCGATTTCTTCACAAATACATATTGATGACCAACTCTATTAGCATTTTTTATCCTATTCAACGAGTCACTTATTGTGTTTGCTATAAGCCCCATAACATCCTCCTACCAAGATGCTTTTCTGATACCAGGTAAAAAACCTCTATGAGCAAATTCTCTAAAACACATCCTACAAAGTCCATAATCTCTTATATATCCTCTAACTCTACCACAAACTTTACATCTATTGTACTTTCTAACCTTAAATTTTGGTTCTCTTTGTTGTTTTACTATAAGTGATTTCTTAGCCATATAACCTCCTAATCCTTCTCTTTAAAAGGAAAACCTAAATATTTAAGAAGCTTGTATGCTTCAACATCAGTTTTTGCAGTGGTAACTATTGTTATATCCAACCCATGAATTTGTTTTATCATGTCATACTTAATAGATGGAAAGACAACTTGCTCCTTTATCGAGAAAGAAAAGTTTCCTCTACCATCAAACCCTTTGGTACTAACCCCATTAAAGTCTTTAGTTCTAGGCAAAGCAATATTTATAAGTACATCCAGAAAGTTATACATAAGTGTTTTTCTAAGAGTTACTTTAGCACCTATCGGCATTCCTTTTCTGATTTTGAAGTTAGAAATAGATTTCTTAGCATAAGTCTTAACTGCTTTTTGACCTGTCATCAGTGTAAGTTCATCCATTACAACATCAAGAGAATCAGGATCAGCAACAGCCTCACCCCAACCTACATTAATAACTATTTTCTCCAACTTCGGAACAGCCATGACTGATTTATACCCAAACTCATCAATAAGTTTCTTAACAACTTCTTTTTCGTACAGCTCTTTCGTTTTTGGAGTAAAAGACTTTATATTAACACCTTCTCCTACCTCAACCATAGATTTTTTCTTAGCCATACTCTACCCCCACTATACTTTGTCTACATAATCACCCGTTTTTTTGAATACTCTAACTTTTTTACCATTAACATACTTAATACCAATCCTATCACCCTTTCCCAGTTTTTTGTTGTATATCATAACATTTGATATATGTATAGATCCCTCCGTAGCAATTATACCACCTTTTGGATTATCTTTTGTTTTCCTCTGAGTTTTCTTTATGATATTAACACCCCTTACATAAACTCTATCACCATCAAAATCAATTATCTCTCCAACCTTACCCTTATCTTTTCCTGCTATTACTACAACTACATCACCCTTTTTCAATTTAGTCTTAACAGTTTTCTTTGGCATAATTATTCCCCCTAAACAACTTCAGGAGCAAGAGAAAGAATCTTAGTAAAATTCTTGTACCTAAGCTCTCTGGCAACAGGCCCAAAAACACGAGTACCTTTCGGCATTCCCATATTATCTATTATTACCGCAGCATTATCATCAAACCTCACATAAGAACCATCAGGCCTTCTTATTTCCTTCTTAACCCTAACAACAACTGCTTTAACGACATCACCCTTCTTAACCATTCCATTTGGAAGAGCTTTTTTTACACTCGCAACTATAACATCACCAACTGTAGCATACTTCTTGTTACCTGGCAAAACTTTTACACACATTATTTCTTTAGCACCTGTATTATCAGCAACATTAAGATAAGTAGTAAGTTGCACCATAACTACCTCCTAGACGTTAACATCCTCTGTTTTTTCAGCTTTCTCAATAATATCAACAAGGACCCACCTTTTTAACTTACTTAAAGGCCTTGTAAACCTTATTTTGACAACATCTCCAACTTTACTCTCATTTTTTTCGTCGTGAACATAATATTTTGTCCTCTTCTTAACAAACTTTCTATAAACAGGATGCATTCTATAATATTCATACACAACTACTCTTGTTTTATCCATCTTATCACTTACAACTTTACCTACTTTGTATATAACTCGTCCCATAAGTACCCCTAAAAAGGTAAGTAGAATTTTAATAAAACTAAGAATTACTTTCAAACTAAAACACAAAGTAAACCTCAAAAATTAACAGTAACCAAATCGATATCTTCCTACCCCTCTATTCCTAAACAATTTTTATTGCAAGATATTATTATACTTTTCACACTTATTAGCTTACTCTTTGCTAATCTTGTAACTGAACCTATACTTATAGATAATGAAAAAGTTAACTTGTACCGTTTTTACACTTTAATTAACTACGCTGTTACAAACTAATCATCACCCTCCACTTCCTTCAAAGTTCTATACAGACAGTTTGAAAAAATATAAACACATTGATTATCTTTATAATACTCCAAGGAGGACAGAAAATGATAAAAGCAATAATGCTTCTTATATTCTTCATTCCACTCATCGTTCAAGCACTAATATCCTACATTAGAACAAGAAATGTGCTATTCAAACATATCTGGACAGGTGTTGTAATTGGTATATTAGGCATAATATTTGTCTTAGTACTTGATGAAATCGTGAAGTTTATAGTTGATATTCTTTGGTTCTCTGAAGTAGGATACTTTAATGTATTCTGGGGTATAATACAATACAAAGTTGTAATATTCTTAGTAACATTTGGATTAGTCCTGGTAGGTTTCTTACTATTCGTATATATACCTATAAAAATATTCTTTCCAAGATTCCCAATAGGACTTATCAAAGTTATTGAATTTGAGCTAATGAAAGCAGTTCAGAAATTTTCAACGGTAATAGTTTGGCTTATTCTTATTGTTGTATCTGGATATTTCGGATACGTAGCAGCAACTAACGACTGGATGGATATAGCAAAATTTTTTAGTAAAGTATCAACACTAAACTACACAGACCCAATCTTTGGTATGCCAGCAGAATTCTACATGTTTTCACTTCCTTTTATAAACGCTGTCTTCAACAATATACAGTGGTTTCTATTCCTAGTATCAGTTTTTATGCTTTTTATACTCTACATTTACTTGAGGTTTCAGGAAGGATTTCAAGGAACAAGTTTCATTTTTACTCTACTATCTGGCAGAATGCCTAATAAACTAGCAAGAAACATTTTTACTTACTCTATACTCGTCCTAATAATATGGTTTTTAGTTTTAGGTATAAGAATATCGTTCATAACACCTTATCATCTTCTATTTGTAGACAATGGACTTTTTAGTGGTCCTGGATACAAAGAAATATATGCTGTCTTGCCTGTTATAAGAATAATAGGTTATATATTTATTGTCGTTTCAGTTATATCAATATTATTCCTTTTCAGTAACCAAATTAGAAAAATATTAATAGTATCAAGTGCATCTATAATACTGGCTATAGGCATGTACTCAATATATCCTTCGGTGATAGAAGTGTTCATAGTAAAACCTTCAGAACTAGACAAACAAAAGGAATTCATAAAAAACAATATAAATTCTACACTTGTAGCTTATGGCTTAGATAAAGTAAATGAAGTTTTTTTTGATAACAAACCACTAACACCAGATGTACTATCAAGAAATAGCGATATCATCCAAAATCTCCGTCTATGGGATTGGAAACCATTAGGAGATGCGTATAAACAAATACAAACAATAAGGTTCTACTACAAGTTCAATGACATAGATGTTGACAGATATTACCTAGGTAACTCTCTTAGACAGGTTATGATATCAGCAAGAGAGCTAGATATTGAGTCGTTACCAGAAAATTCAAAAAGTTGGATAAATGTTCATTTTAGATATACCCATGGTATAGGTGTCGTTGTAAGTCCTGTCAACGAAATACTACCTAACGGTATGCCTAAACTTTTTGTCAAAGATATACCCCCCATATCATCATACCCTGAAATAGCTGTCGAAGAACCAAGAATATACTTTGGAGAATTAACCGATCATTATGTTTTTGTAAATGCTGGAATAGACGAATTTGATTACCCTTCATCTGCTGGAGAAACTGATGAAAATGTATACACAAGATATAAAGGAACTGCGGGTATAAAAATTGATAACTTCTGGAAAAAAATACTATTTGCTCTCTACTTAAATGAAGACATAAAAATCTTGTTTTCTGAGTACATAAACAATGAGACTAGAATATTAATAAACAGAAATGTCTTAGAAAGAGTTGACAAGATTATACCTTTCATAGTTTATGAAAATGACCCATACATAGTCGTATCAAAAGGAAAGTTATACTGGATAATAGATGGATACACAGTTTCAGACATGTTTCCATACTCAAAATATACTGGAAACATCAACTATATAAGGAATGCAATTAAAGTAGTTGTTGATGCATATAATGGTAACGTTGAATACTATACAGTTGATCCAACCGAACCTGTAATAAATGTATTCAAGAATATGTTTAATATACAATTCAAGGAACTACACCAAATGGATGAAGATCTAAGAAAACACATCAGATACCCTGAAAGATTACTAAAGATACAAAGCAAGATTTATAGAATATATCACATGAAGGATCCAGAGATATTCTTTAATCAAGAGGACGTCTGGAACTTAGCCAAAGAAGTCAAGTTTGGCAATAACATAGAAGTAGACCCCTACTACATAGTAACAAGACTACCAAACGAAAAAGAGCTTAAGTTTTTACTAGTCATACCTTTTACTCCTAAAGATAAAGACAACTTAGTAGCTTGGATGGCTGTAGAATCAGATTATGCAAACTACGGTAGAATAGTAGTATTTAGGATGCCAAAAGATAGACTAGTGTTTGGCCCATTACAGATTGAAGCTAGAATAAGCCAAGATCCTGAGATTTCAGCTCAAATTACTCTATGGAACCAACAAGGATCACAAGTACTTAGAGGTAACATGATGATACTGCCAATCGAGAGCTCGTTACTATATTACGAACCAATATATCTTCAAGCAGAAGAAGCCAAAATACCAGAATTTAGACGAGTTGCTATGTCTGAGGGTGAAAGAATAGTTTGGGATGAAACTATCTCAAAAGCAATATCAAAACTATTCTCAGGACAGAAAATTGATATAAATTCAATAGAAAAAGCAGCATCACAAATACAAGAAAAAACAGGAGTATCTAGAATAGTGATATTAAGAGCATTGCAATACCTCGACGAATATAAACGATTAACTGGAAATGGAGACTTTGTAGGAGCAGCAAGAAAATTAAAGGAACTAGAAGAATTTTTAAAAGAGAACTCAAAGTAAAAACTCATAGAGTATGAGAAAAATTTTAGTAGTTGACGACGAAATAAATATAACAAAAACTATAAAAGATGTATTAGAGGACTATGGATTTAGTGTAATAACACTTAATGATGAACTCAAAGTCATAAATATACTGAATACCGAAGATGTAGATACCATAATACTAGACCTATTGATGCCAAACAAAAGTGGTATCGATATACTCAAAGAGATTGTAAAACAGTTTCCAATGATACCAGTCATTATAATTTCAGGACACGGTACTATATCAGCAACTGTTGAATGTATGAAATTAGGTGCGTTTGATTTTGTTGAAAAACCATTATCAATTGAAAAACTGATAAGCACAGTAAAAAATGCTATCAGATTCAGAGAACTAGAACTTGAAAAAAGCTCTATCTGGAAAAATTACAAATTAATAGGAAACTCTGACACTATTAAGAATATACTTGAAACTATCGAGAAAATAAGAGATAATTCATCAACAGTTTTAATAACAGGTGAAAATGGTGTAGGTAAAGAAATAGTAGCAAGACTTATACATTACAAAAGTCCAAGAAAAAACGAACAATTCATAGCAATAAACTGCGCCGCTATACCTGACACTCTGCTAGAAAGTGAGCTATTTGGATACGAAAAAGGGGCATTCACAGGTGCAGTATCTTCAAGAAAAGGTAAAATAGAAATGGCAGATAAAGGAACTCTATTCCTTGACGAAATTGGTGATCTTCCACTTCATTTACAACCTAAACTATTAAGAGTATTACAGGAAAGAGTAATACAAAGGCTAGGAAGCAATAAAGATATATCCGTAGATATAAGGCTAATATGTTCTACTAATAAGGATTTGAAAGCAATGGTAACAAATGGCCAATTTAGAGAAGATTTATTTTACAGAATAAATGTAATTCCCATATACATCCCCCCCCTTAGAGAAAGAAAAGAAGATATACTACCAATAGCCAGTTACTACTTAAACGAGTTTTCAAAAACATACAAAAGAAAAGTTTTAAATTTTGATGAAAGCGTTATAAAAATATTAACAAACTACAATTGGCCAGGGAATGTAAGAGAGCTAAGAAATATAGTAGAAAGGCTTGTAATCGTTTCAAATAACGATTCTATAACATATGATGATGTAAAAAAATATACTCCTGAACTTCTGAATGAAAAGGAATTATTTGATTTTGATCTTTCATTACCTTACAAAGAAGCTAAAGAAATGTTTGAAAAGATTTACTTTACAAAAATGCTAGAAAAGTCGAACAATAACATATCCAAACTATCTGAATTAACACAACTTGACAGAACTTATCTATACAGAAAGCTTGAAGCCTTAGGTATAAGGATAAACCAAAAAAACGATTAATTATTTTCTACTAATCTTAGCTTGAAAGTCTATATAATATCGGTGGATAATATTCTTGCAAGTTTAGGAGGATTCTATGTCTGAGAAGATAAAAGACATAGTAATAGTAGTAATCGCTATGTTATTGATTGTGAACATTATAATTGGAATTGTCTTAATCTCACTTGAATCTAGAAAAAGCAATGTTTTAACAGTCGGTGTTTCCGCGATAGTTGGAAATGTAGGATTAGTCGAAGTAAAGGGAGCAATAATAACAGATGAAGAAGAACTTACACAAGACTTTGTAAGTGCACAAAGAATATCTGAAGACATAAAAAAACTAGCAGATGCTCCAAATATAAAAGCCATAAGAATTGATATAACAAGTCCAGGTGGTACTGTAAGTGGAGCAGAAACTATAGTATCTGCTCTAGATTATGCAAAAAGTAAAGGTAAAAAAATAGTAGTCTATATGAAAGAACTAGCTGCTTCGGGTGGATACTATATTTCAGTACCCGCTGATTTCATAATAGCATCCAGAGGTACCATAACTGGAAGTATAGGAGTCATCTCACAGTCTCTTAACATCAAAGGTTTACTCGACAAAATAGGGGTAAAACCATATACATTCAAAAGCGGCCAATATAAAGATATATTATCTCCGTATAGAGATATATCAGAAGATGAGAAAAAAATTATACAACGAATTATCGATGTTTACTACAACAGATTCATTGAAGTAATCCTTAAATACAGGGGTGATAAACTTAAAAAACAAGAACTTCTAAAGGTAGCAGATGGAAGAATAATAATAGAAGAGGATGCCTTAAATTATAAACTTATAGACGCCGTAGGCGATGAAAACACTGTTGAAGAAAAATTAAAAGAATTAACAGGAGAAACTACCATAAACTATGTCAAAATGCCTAAAAGAAGAAATCTATTAAGAGATTTAATAATGTCAAGCTTGTATAAATTAAACATCATAAATTATGAATATCCTAGAATAATGTACATTATACATTAGGAGGATAAAATGATTAAAAATACGCTATACAACATAATTGAATACTTTACAAATCCTCAGGAAACAATTAATAACATTTCTGAAGATAGAGTCGAGATAGAAAAACTCGGAGTAATAGGTATAGTATTTTCCTTTTTTGCTCTGGTATTCCAGTCGTCAAACAGAATTGATACCAGCATTCTAGCAGGAACTATATTCATATTACTTGCACTTATATATACAGTGTTTATAATAGGTTTTTCACTATCTATAGGCAAGAAACCATTAATTGATACACCAAAGGTCTTTTGGTTTCTGTTTTCAGTTGGTATAATTGATTTAGCTATCATAATAATCTTCCCTCTATCATTCATCGCAAATTGGATATTAGGAATTGTAGCATTAGGAGTCTTTATCTTCAAATTGTATTATCTCATAGTAGGGATATCAAGAATATTTCAAATAGCAAAATCAACAGCAATACTAATATTACTAAGCCCATATATCATAATAGCAGTTATATTGATACTTATACTAGTATCAAGCTACATAACAATATCAGGAGCAATTCAAGACGTAGTATCAATGTAGACCACAGCTTCAATAACTCATAAATATATCCTAACTAAATTTACATTACTCTTTCTTGTAATACAAAGAAAACCCCTATTACCTTCTAGTATTATTAACATCCGAAATTTACTAAAAAGTTATGACTCCAAAAGATACAAATTATTATATTTAATATATGCGAAAAAACATTCTACACAATATAAAAAACCTTATTTTACCAAACATAAGTCTGTTTTGTATTATCGTAATACTTCTATTCTTCTATCCAAACACTCTAAACTCTCAGATGAAAGAATATTTTATATCCCAGATAAACGATTTTATAAAATTCTCAACACCTTTTGGAAATGGCTTTTTATTCTCAACTCCCAAAAAATTATTCTACTTTGATATAAACTCGAAAAAACTTACAGAAATAAAAGGTATAGAAAACCTTCTAACAGACAGTGTTATAACATCGCTAGCATCTTCCTCATCGTATGTTTTTATCGGAACAACAAAAGGAGTATTAATATTAAACGAAAAATTTTCTGTAGTTAATGAAATAAACCAACAAAAAGGTCTTAAAGATCCAAACATAACATCTCTATATACAGATAACAAAAACCTTTACATAGGAACGAGATCTTGGGGAATATATACTTACGATTATAGTAAAAATTTCCTGAACAACACACCAATTTCAGCTGTAAATGGGCTTGTTGATAACTTCATAAAAGATATAAGGTTTCAATCATTTGATAAAGTAGTAGCATCTTCTGAAGGAATATCAATTTTTGATTACGTATTGTACACTTACTCAGGATACTCATCATCGGATTATCCAACATTATCAAAGAGTATAATGTCAATTGTTTGTTTTGGAGACAACATATATTTAGGAACTTCACTAGGCCTAATGGTATTTAACAAGCGATTAGAACAATTGAGAAGATTAGGATATAATTCTGCTGTTTTCTCAATGGATATAATAGGCAAAACATTAGTCATGGCAACATACGATGGATTAGTAACGTTTGACACAGAAACAGATAAATACGAATTAGCTCGAAATGAGATCCTAAGAAAACCTATAGCAAGTACCATATCTATCCTGAATAACATGATATTCATAGGATTCGATAACAAAACAGGTACATTTGCAGTATTAGAATACCAAAAACCATTCCTTAAAATACAAAACATAAGTTATATAGGTAAAAATAATATACAGGCATCTCTACATGGTTACAAATTAAACTCTATATCCACTATTTCAGTGTCACTGGTTTCGTTAAACCTAGGGAAAATATTCAACATAACTCCTTCTATAAACAAGTCACAAGACAATATCACCATAACATTTAACACCACAAACTTAATTGATGACACTTATATACTAAACATTGACTATGTTTCAGAAGACACAAAAGAAACAATAAAAGACATAATAGTAATTAGAAGTAAGCCTCCATCGATATCATTTTCTCCTGTACCACTCTTCCATAACCAGAGAAAAATAGATATAACCGGAAGAGCAATATCATCCGACGTAGAAAGCATAGAAGCAATAATAAACGGAAGAAAAGAAGCAACATCTTTTGATAAGAACCAAAATAGAATCCTAATTTCTATTCCACTTATCGAAGGTAGCAACAATATAACATTTGTATATAGAGATAGTTTCAACAATTACTCAACAAATAACCTATCAGTAATAGTTGACACTACTCAACCTAAAATTATTTCTGAAGATGGAACAAAAATAGTCGAAAAAAATGATAGATTTAATATAAAAGTTCAAGACCCATTCATAGACAAAATTATTTTTTCCGAAACTATATCAAATTTAACAGAAACAGAGTTAAAAGATGGTAAGGATATATCCTTCTCAATACCAAACAGAAATGTAAAAACCTTAAAAGTAGTAGCATACGACAAAGCAGGAAATTCAAGCACAAAAGATTTCGATGTAGTATTCTCTTCAGTTCCATCAGAAATACTAATAAAAGACATTCCAAAACAAACTTTTAGCCAAACTTTAAGTACAACCATCGAGTTTAAAGGCAAATTCAAAACAGCAATAATATACAGACAAGGAATACCCGTAATCCTTGTCGAGAATCCTCAAACATTTTTAATTACCAACATTCAACTTGAAAATGGTATAAACCTGATAAGAGTAGAAGGATTTTTAGAAACAGGGCAAGTCATAAACACATCAACAACAGTAGAATACATACCTCAAATACAATTAGAACAACAGACACCTAAGTTACAGAATCAAAATATTAACGATGAAATATTCAAATTGAGAAAAGAAAATGAAGAACTCAAAAAAAAGATATTAGAACTAGAAGAGACGATTAAGAAAATCTCCGAAGTAAAACCAATAAACAAAACAGAAAAAGTAATACTACCTAAAAACGACATAAATAACATTCCATCTCTAATCAAGGTAGATTATACCCCTGGCATTGATAGTTTTTCTAGAATATCAAAGAGACTTTATGGATCTGAAAGCTTCTCTCTATATTTTTACTATCTACTAGGAAAGACAAGTATTTCAAAACTAGTCTCTGAAAAGGGATACATAATAGCACCAAACAAGAAATTAATGGACATATTAGTAAAAACTGACGACATAACAGTTTTTGAAAGAGTTTCAATACTAATTGAATGGTGGATAATGAAAGATCTAGGGCAACCTGAGAAAATCCAAAAAATAGCAGAAAAAATGAATATAAAAACAACCGGTAGTAAACTAATATCTGAAAAAGGATTCATAATATCGCACGATAACTACGGAAACTATATAGCAGTTAGTGTAAAAAAGTAGCTAAAAAATGTAAAACAACAAATACCCTCAAATAATAATAAACAAGAATTACTCCAAATTAGCCTATTTTCTGTCACCTTCCATAGCTTTAACCTGATTGTTAAACCAATCTTGCTTTGACTTACTTTCCCTAAGAACCTGCTGAAGTTTACCAAACTTCTTTTCAAGAGATACTCTATAATCTTCAAGTTTGTCTTGAAACTTAGCATACATTTCTCTGTTGGACTTTATAACATTATCAATTTGTTTTTTCTTATTAGCCAAAATACCTCCCACCTTAGTATACTCATCAGACATAGCAACAAGGTTGTAAGCAAACCCAGCATCAACTATCTTATCCCCATTAGTATCATAACCGAACACATCATTAACA
Source organism: Brevinematales bacterium (assembly GCA_026415355.1). NCBI lineage: Bacteria > Pseudomonadati > Spirochaetota > Spirochaetia > Brevinematales > Brevinematales bacterium. Next base: position 34,798 of record JAOAHF010000013.1, on the reverse strand, counting down.
GCCATAATATCTTCTGCAATTTTCATATTAAACTTTTCAACATCAAATGTAAGTATCCCCTTTCTTACATACTCCCAGAGATCCGAACCAAAATCTAGCTTTGTAGATATATCTTTTGTATAAATACCTATATGGTAAAGCAGTTTAATATTTGTATTTCTCGTCTGGTAGGGTTGCATAGCAAACATCCTAAGTCTATCCTTGAGCCTATTCATTTCCATATCAGTAGCAAATGCTCCTTCTTCTTTCTCTTCATCAGGTTTTTCATAAAGTTGTCTCCTATCAACTATCGGTTTTGTTATTTTACTCAAATACATCATAATATTATTATACTTCTCTATAAGATTTGAAATGGTGTTTGTTATAATCTTGTAATCATAATCAACTTTAGTTTTTACTACCCTATTCTTATCTTCACCATTAATCCTTATGATACCATTTATCACATCCTTAATATCATTATCTTCTCTTTCAATCCTAACACCATCTAAATACAAAACTGCATTTTCTGCTCTAGTTATATAGTTTTTTGGCTCATACTCGGAAAGTATCTTCTTATCCTCAAGCTTGTCCCTAAGCAAAAGTCTATAGAAGTTTACTCTAGCAAAGTCATTACCATTTCTCAATGTTACTTTTTCTACTTCTTTACCTTGATAAACAGATAGATTAATAGAAGAAACATAACTATCAAATCTCAAATCCAACTTCGTACCATCAGAAAAGTGTAGAATTACAAACAAATTATCGTTTGTAATATACTCTTTGAATATATCGAAAGTAGTTATAGGAGTACCACCTTTAACTTCAACATTACTAACTTTTACACTTTCCATAAGTCTAATATCAACTTCTTTAGGTTTTGGTATGGGTTGAAAAACAAACGAATTAGAAATTTCAAGAATTGTATCTTTTGATACACTATACTTCATATCTCTCGAAAACTCTTCCCTATCCTTTAAAGTGAGAGAAGGAGATGTTGTAAAAAGCCTAAGTATATCAAGTTCTTTTACTTCTTGGGTTATTGCTTTTTCTCTCGTCAGAAGTCCAATTCTAACTAGTTCTGATAGTTCTCCAGTTATAAATACTTTTCCATTTTTACCCGTTTTCTTACCTTCTATCCTCAAAACTTCATTATCATTATCAACTTTTATCACAAAAGCAGAAACTATATCTTTAGCTTTTTCATTTATAACTTTTGCAAGGTCTTGAAGCTTCCCACCCTGAAATTCAACATTCACTTGTTTATCAAAGACAGAAATAGTAATCTTAAACGGCCTTAGTTCAGTTCCTATTGGCAAAATATCCGAAACAAAAACATCAGACTTTGCTATTTTTTCAACACGTATTTCATTTTCCCCTATATCAGCACCCCTGTTTGGTAAAATTTGCACAATACTTTCATCACTTGACAATCCTATTCTGCTCTGAAAAGGGGATCTGTAATCATAAATAGATTTAGCAGTATCTCTCAGTTCTCTAAGATTGTACTCTACAAAGTTTAATATTGCTTTCCTGATTGTCTGATTACTGATTTCTTGCTGATATTTTTCACCTTTCTGACTTTCAACTTCAACAAGTTTATCAATCATTTCATCTGTATTCATTCCTGTACCAAAAAACTCACTAACACCTACCTTCTTCTTGGTAGACTGAGAAAAACACACTAAAGGTGTAATAAAAATAAAGAATACTATCAAGAAAAAAGTAAGAAAACTCTTAGCCATACTATTATAATAAGCACTTCTGCTAAAAAAGTAAAAAACCATATTAATATAGTTCGGAATAATTCAACATTTTTTCTTCATTAATTCTAAGAAATAAACCATATTACTGACAATCTACAACTTGACAATAAAACTTCATCACATTAAAACATATTAAAAGCTTGAATACATTACCTTAAAATATTATAAGGGATCAAAATATTTAGAAATAACAAAAAACCTATCTTCAAAACATTTTCATTAAGAAATAGTTTCTTTGGTTTGTTTCTCCATTTCTTCCAACATATCCTGTGTTATACGCATAGAGCAAAAACCAGGTCCACACATTGAGCAAAATTTAGCTCTCTTATAAGGATCATCTGGCAAAGATTCATCATGGTATTTTCTAGCAGTTTCTGGATCTATAGCCAACTCAAACTGCTTAATCCAATCAAATCTAAATCTTGCTTTAGAAAGCTCCAAATCCCATTCTTTTGCTTTAGGAATACCTTTCGCTATATCGGCAGCGTGAGCAGCAATTCTATATGCTATTATTCCCTGTTTGACATCTTCAAGATTTGGTAAACCAAGATGTTCTTTTGGAGTTATATAACACAAAAGTGAAGCTCCATACCATCCTGCTAATGCAGCACCTATCGCAGACGCTATATGATCATAGCCTGGAGCAACATCAGTAACAAGAGGTCCCAAAACATAAAAAGGAGCTTCATCACACCATTCTTGCTGTATCTTAATGTTAAACTCAACTTGATGAAGCGGCACATGTCCAGGTCCCTCAACCATAACCTGAACTCCCCTAGACCAAGCTTTCCTTGTAAGATCTCCGAGCACCTTAAGTTCAGCTAACTGAGCTTCATCTGTAGCATCCTCTATACAACCAGGCCTTAGAGCATCTCCTAGACTAATGGTAACATCATATTTCTCACATATATCTAATATCTTATCAAAGTTTTCATATATGGGATTCTGTTTATTCTTTATGGTCATCCATTGCGCAATTATAGAACCACCTCTACTAACAATACCTGTTACCCTATTTTTAGTAAGCGGTAAGAATTCTTTGAGTATTCCAGCATGTAATGTCATATAATCAACACCTTGCTGGGCTTGAAGTTCAATAACAGATATTATATCATCCTCCGTTATATCCTCAACTAGCTTTCTCTCTGCAAGAGCTTGATATATAGGAACAGTACCCAAAGGTATTAAAGATCTCTTTATCAGAGCAACACGAATCTCATCTAAATTACCACCTGTTGATAAATCCATCACAGTATCTGCTCCATACTTAAGTACATAATCTAGTTTCCTAATCTCTTCATCAATACTCGGTATAACTGCTGAGGAACCTATGTTTGCGTTAATCTTTGTTCTGAATCGCTTACCAATAACAATCGGACTTAAACCTAAGTTCAAATGTACAACATTAGCCGGAATAACTGCTCTTCCTCTAGCAACTTCACTTCTTACAATCTCAGGAGAAACATTCTCTTTCTGAGCAGCAATTTTCATTGCTTCAGTAATAACATTACTCCTAGCAAAATTCATTTGTGTCATAAAAACCTCCCTACGCCAGTATTACCTGGATCAGGTTCAAAGGGTCCCTTGCAGCATTACAGCAAGGTTCTCAGATAGGTTAGCCCCTACCTCCCCTGTGAATAGTCCAGTATTCTAGTAGTATTTTAATCATAAGTCCAAACACATTTCAACATCAATAAAAACAATAATTCTGCTAAATTTTAAGCTCCAAAAGACTAATTTAGTCATTCAAACATTTTTTGACTTTGTCTAGTAATTTGAGACTATATTGTCTAAAGTAAAAGCGTCATGACTACTAGATAGAGTAATATTCAATGTAGATATACCGCTAATAGGTATATTCCCATCGGGATCAACATATATGTCTTGTAATGTATTTGTATAGAAAATACTTCTTATTATAGTATGCCCCGATATATCAACACCATCTTCATATATTCCATAAATAGGAATCCCAGAAGTAACCCCCCCAATTTGACACTTATCCAAAATCAATGGCAAATTAGAAGTTGAATTAGATATATATATGACACTTCTCTTAGGACCTACTGAATACGTCTCTGTTATCAGACTTTCTGATATAACGACAAGTCCTTGAATTTGTGTTACATATATTCCACCACCTAAAGGAGAAGAATTTCTAATTATTGCAGCAGAGATATTGTTACCACCTGTATTAGAAATATATATTCCACCACCACCCGATGAGGCATTATTTCTAGATATAAATCCCTTTATATTATTATCTGAAGTCCTAGAACCAACTAAAGCTAAACCAGCTCCAAATACCGATACATTATTAGTTATTATACCTTCTAGCCTATTATTCGAAGAGTTATACAACAAAACACCACCACCTAAAGAACCCGAAAAGTTAGCAAATACAAGAAAATTGAACTCGTTATTATGAGAATTAGTTAATAAAACACCACCACCTATACTAAATGAAGTGTTATACACAACATCTATGAAAAATCGGCTATTCTTAACATTTTCAAGAAAAATACCACCACCCAAAGCAGATGTATTATTACTCACTATTACATTTGTAAACATAACATTTAATGAATCTTTTACTGAGACACCACCTCCAAAAGAAGAATATGCTTTTCCATTAATAATGCCTAAGTTCTTAAAAACAGCTCCATTTACATTTCTTATTACAAGAGCTTGCTTAGTTGTATTAGTAAGATCAATAAAAGAAATACCTATCACACTGGAAAAATCAGAATTCCATCCACCAATAAGAGATATCTTATAGTTTGTTATAAAAATAGTACCTAAACTACCTAAACCATCTCCAACAATGTAAACACCATCTTCTATTAGTATCTCAACAGATCCATTAGTTTTAGACAAAATATCATAGGCTTTCTCAAGAGCCTTATGTATAGAAAAATAAGGTTTATTAGAATTACCACTATTACTATCATCACCTGTTTTTGAAACATAAATGCTAAACTTTACATTTTCATTATTCACATTCGGTGTCACACTACAAGAAAATAGAAACACAATAGCAGCAATCAAAACAATAATCTCCCTCATCCGCATCTCCATAAATATTATAGTAAATTTTCGTTAAAAAAATAAACATACCTTAAACTACATGAAATCACAAAAGCATGTAAACATACATTAACACAACCTGCATCTAATAATCGATGCTCTCGTAAGAATTTATTCTCTAGAAAGACAAAATATATAGTTAGTACTTAACAATCCTATTTATCAAGTACTGTTCTACAACGCTAAGAGCTGTTTGTATAGTCCAATATAAAACAAGTGCTGAAGGCAAATTCCAGAATATAAACATAAAAACTATTGGTATTATCCACATAACTGCTGTTTGCTGAGTTTGAGCTTTTGATGATGTAATATAAGTTTGGAACAATGAAATAGCAGTCATTATTATAGGTAGAAGATTTATTGAAGCAGGTAGAATAAAAAATCCTTCAAGTTCCTTTATGTAAAGGACAGTATCTGGTTTAGTAAGATCTTTTATCCAAAGAAGACTTTGCCCCTTTAGTTCAATAAATCCAGATAGGACATTATAAAGTGCTATAAATATAGGTATCTGCAACAAAAGGGGCAAACAACCAGATGCTGGATTAGCACCATATATTCTATAAAGCTCTGCTATCTCAGCATTCATTTTTCTAGGATCATCTTTATATTTTTCTTGTATTTCCTTTATCTTAGGTGCTATAAGTTGTAATCTTTTCATCGACACAGCAGACTTTATGCTCAAAGGCTCTAGAAGTATTTTAATGGCTATTGATATAAGTATTACAGCAGCTCCCCAGCTGCCAGTTAGATTATAGAATAGCTTAATCAGAAACTTAAGAAAATCATATATAGGCTTAAGAATACCACCATCTTCAAGAGCAGTAAAACCAATCCCAAAAGTCTCCAAAACCTCATTCTTTCTCGGACCAAGCAAAATTCTAAATCTATATTTTTCTTCAGCATTAGGACTCAAAATACGACTAGTAAGTCTCAAAGACATCAACTTGTTATATCCATACTTAGTTTCCTTACTAATAAATTCTGCTCTATACTCACCATTCAAAGGTACAACACCAACAACAGTATATCTATTTTCCATCCATATTCCTAAAACACTCTCATGCCCCTTAATACTATATCTTTCCGTACCAGTAAATATTGATGTTGTTAGAGTATCAATAAAATTAGTCGTTCCTTTCTCTATATATCCAGTTCTCAAATTCATATAAGCAAAGTGTTCATCCGAAGTATCTGGACCAAGAGGACCGCTAAAGACCAGAGAAATTCCTTCAAATACAACAGGTTTACTCTGCTGATTCTTCACTCTCACTTCTAACTCTAGGATGTTATCTGAAACAGGAGCAAATTTCCTAGAAATTAAGAATCTATTACCATTTATGTTAACTTCCGAAACACCATCTCTGCTAAACTCGATGACATCTATAACCTGATTTGTATATAAAATAACACTATCAACTAGTAACGATAGTTGAGGAAATATCTTGTTAGATAGACTAAGTTCATAATCTCTTCCTTCATACGAAAAGTATATACTATCTACACCTTTCTCATTTAAAGTTAGAGTAATGTTGCTCATCTTAATAACATAACTATAGGGGTTAGTTTTATATTTAACTAATCTAGTTTCACTACTTAAAATCAATTGATTGGTGTTTTTATTTATTTGTTTATTTTGTTGTGGTAGCGGCGGGAATAGTAATGTAAAAGCAAATACTATTCCCAACCATATAACTAAAAAAAGAAGAAGTCTTATCTCTCTTGACATTAAGCAACTCCTTCTCCTAAGAAATCAATTATTATCTTTTCATCTTCATCTTCTTTTCTCTTGAAGTCAATATTTTCATAGTACGAAGCTCCAGTACCAACGGGGACAGGCCTTCCAACTATTAAGTTTTCCTTAAGTCCAACTAGGTAATCCTCAGCACCCTTTATTGCCGCCTCAGTCAGAACCTTATGCGTCTCTTGGAATGATGCTGCTGATAAAAAGCTTTCACTAGTAAGCGCAGCTCTAGATATACCTAGTATGATTATTTTACCCTTTGCAGGTACTCCACCTTGTGATATTATCTCATTATTAACTTTTTCAAATTCACCAGCACTGACAACTTGCCCCATTATAAATCTAGTATCTCCTGGTTCAACTATTCTAACTTTTCTAACCATTTGTCTTATTACCACACCAATATGCTTGTCATCAATTTTCACACCCTGATCCCTGTATATGCTCTGAATCTTGTTTAACAAATATTTGGACACCTCTTCAACACCTAAAACCTGTAACATACCTTGTAGAGATTTTTCTCCATCACACAACTCCTCTCCAACCTTGACATAGTCTCCATTTCTAACGTACAAATATCTTCCAGAAGGTATTTTATGTCTAACCCTATTACCGAACTGATCTTCAACAACAACTACTACTTTACCTTTATCTATCTCGATACTCACGATACCTGATATCTTAGCAAGTACACTTTGATTTTTAACACCTCTAGCTTCAAATAAGTTCGTAACTCTAGGTAAACCAGAAACAATATCGTAAGTCCTTCTCTTTGATCTACTCCTCTTAGCAAGTATCTCTCCAACTTTAACTCTATCACCTGTCTTCACTCTAATTTCAGCATCCGCTGGAACATAATCCACAGAGATAACATTACCCCAATCATCAATTATCTTTAGAATTTTATCTCTCTGAGATGAAGGTTTTGTTGTATCTTCTTCTATGGTAACCACACCTTCTTTTTCCGATATTATAGGCTCGTTATAAGGATCAAATCTAACTATAGGTACATTACTTTCAACTATATCCCCCTCATTAACCAATATAACAGAACCAATAGGTATCTTCACAAGAGTTTCATCTGCTTCACATATAAAAACTTTATCATTCGATATACCAACCTTCATGTACTCCCAAGCTTTAAGTTCTGAACCATCTTTAAAAACACCAATAACATCCCCCTCTTCAAAATCCCTAAACTCACCTTCTTTGATGTTTATATTTTTGAAATCACTAACATCGTATACATGGTATGAAGATTGAGACTTATCAGAAATCTTCGATAGTATTTTGTAGACGGATATATTACCTTTTCTCGTTGTAACCTTTTCATTATCAGAGTTAATAACAAAACAATTTGATATATCATTAACGAAAACAGGCACACTAAAATCAATCCAGCTCTTTTCAACTATTGCAGATGCTATACCACCTGTATGGAAAGTTCTCATAGTAAGCTGAGTTCCAGGCTCACCTATTGATTGTGCCGCAATAATACCAACAGCCTCTCCTATATTAACAGGTTTGTTATGTGCAAGATCCCATCCATAACATTTTGCACAAATACCCCTTTCAGATTCACAAGTTAAAACATGCCTTATCATAACTCTCGAGATTCCTGATTTATCGATCATTTTAGCTTTATCAAAATCTATTATTTCGTTTGCTTTCACTATTATCTCACCAGTCTGAGGATCATGAACATCAAAAAGAGAAGTTTTCCCTATAAGTCTCTCTATCATACTCTCTCTACCACCTTCTTCATCTTCAGAAACCACAATACCTTTAGCAGTCCCACAATCTTCATCAGTTATAACAACAGAGTGTGCTATATCAACAAGTTTTCTAGTTAAATAACCAGCTTCAGAAGTCTTCAAAGCAGTATCAGCAAGTCCTTTTCTACCACCATGAGCTGAAATAAAGTATTCCCAAAGACCTAATCCTTCCTTGAAGTTTGATTTAATAGGCAACTCTATGATTTCACCTGAAGGTTTAGACATAAGACCTCTCATACCTGCAAGCTGTTTAACCTGTTCTCTGTTACCTCTTGCACCAGAAGTCATCATAGCATAAACAGGATTAAAACCATCTTGATCTTCTCTAAGGGTACTTTCAACCTCTTTCTTAAGCTTATCCCCAACATGAGACCATATGCTAATTATCTTATTAAACCTTTCATCAGCATTTATGAGTTCCTTAGCAAAATCTTCATTAACTTTATACTCTTCCATTTCAGCTTTTGATATAAGTTCATGCTTTCGTGGCGGAATTTTTATATCTTCTAAAGATATAGTCGATGCTCTTTTAGTAGCGTAGTAATAACCGATTTCTTTCATGTTTTCTAGTAACTTAACAGTTTCCCATCTACCACATTGCATATAACAATCCTTAACCAAATTGTTTAAATCTTTGTTAGTTAGGTTCTTATTGACAAATCTTAGCTTATCTGGTAAAAGTGAGTTGAATATAACTCTACCAACAGTGGTTTCTATCTTTTCTCCTTTGTAGACAAAAATTATGTTTTCGTAAGTAGAAATTTTATTAATCTCCCAAAGGTATCTAACTTCACTAAACGAACCAAAAATTTTCTTTTTTTCCTGCTCCTTACTAAGCGATTTAGTAAGATAATACATTCCTAAAACCATATCTTGTGTTGGGAACATTATAGGTTCACCAGTTGCTGGCTTTAACAAGTTTCTAGCCGACAACATAAGAACCCACGCTTCAACTTGAGCTTCCGGTGAAAGCGGCACATGTACAGCCATCTGGTCACCATCAAAATCAGCATTGTACGGATGACACACAAGAGGATGAAGATGAATAGCTGTATCTTCAACAAGTACGGGCTCAAAAGCTTCTATACTTAATCTATGTAAAGTAGGAGCTCTATTAAGAAGCACAGGATGCTTACTAACAACTGCCTCTAAACACTCATGTACTCTAGGATCATTATATGTCTCAGCAATATTCTTAGCCTGTTTTATGTTAAAAGCATATTTTCTAGAAATAAGTTCTTTCATAACAAACGGCTTAAAAAGTTCAACAGCCATTTTTCTAGGTATTCCACATTGCCATAGTTTAAGCTTTGGATCAACAACTATAACAGATCTACCTGAATAATCAACTCTCTTACCCAAGAGATTTTGTCTGAATCTCCCTTGTTTTCCTTTGAGCAATGCTGCTAAAGATCTCATCACCTTATTGGAAGGTGTTTTAACTGGGTTTTTCTTTCTACTATTATCTATAATAGCATCAACTGAATCCTGCAACAATCTCTTTTCGCTTTTTATTATTATCTCAGGGGCACTTAAGCTTATTATTTTTTTCAATCTGTTATTCCTATTTATTATTTTTCTATAGAGTTCATTCAAATCTGAAGCAGCAAACCTTCCACCATCTAATAGTACCATAGGTCTAAGTTCTGGTGGTATAACAGGTAACGCCTCTATAACCATCCATTCAGGTTTTATACCTGACTTTATGAGGCTTGTTATAATATCAAGTCGTTTAACAATCTTAGGATCTGCTTTCTCTCCAGACTCTTCAACTTCTCTTCTCAATTGTTTCTCAACAGCTTCAAGATCAATAATCTCCAAAGCCTGTTTTATAGCTTCTGCTCCAGTCTCAGCAACAAAACGTCCTCTATATTTTTCTGAGTATTTTTCATAATCCGAATCCGATATTATCTGAAATCTCTTCAACTCAGGTACATCACCAGGATCAATAACTAAATAACTATCATGATATATTACATTTACAAGCTCAGATGTGGAGTTAAGCCCCAATATTAAACCTATCCTACTTGGAGTTATTTTATAAAACCAAATATGTACAACAGGAGCAACTAACTCAATATGTCCCATTCTTTCTCTTCTAACTTTAGACTCTGTAACTTCAACTCCACATCTATCACAAACTATTCCTTTATATCTCTTAGAAGAAAATTTACCACAATGACATTTGTAATCTTGAGTAGGTCCAAATATTCTTTCACAGAAAAGACCATCTCTTTCTGGTTTGAGAGTTCTGTAATTTATAGTCTCTGGTTTCTTAACTTCTCCATAAGAGTATGCTCTGACAATTTCAGGAGAAAATATAGTAACTCTTATTTTCTTTACATTTCTTATGTCAAATTCTCCTGGTTTCTTAGAAAGACTTATACTCATAAAATCCTCCTAAAATTTATAGGGGAGCTAGCCCCTTTTACTTTTTGTAGCATGAACATGTCTATCTTTAGGGAAGATATAAACATAATTACCATCTCTATCAAAAACCTCGAGATCAAGTAACAATCCTCTCATTTCGTTTATAAGTACTTTAAACGACTCTGGAACATTATATTGAGAAACATATTTACCTTTTGTTATACCATCATAAGCTTTAACTCTTCCTTCAATATCATCAGATTTAACAGTAAGCATTTCATGAAGTAAAGTTGAAGCACCATAAGCTTCCAAAGCCCAAACTTCCATTTCACCAAGTCTCTGTCCACCAAACTGAGCTTTTCCACCCAAAGGCTGTTGTGTTATTAAGGCATAAGGACCTATAGATCTTGCGTGTATTTTATCATCCACCATATGAACTAATTTCATAACATAATGATAACCTACCATAACTTCAGACTCAAAGTACTCACCAGTTCTACCATCTCTTAATCTAACCTTAGAAGTTTCCGGTAACCCAGCTCTTCTCATTTCAGCTTTAACTTCTTCATAATCAGGACCTTCAAAAACAGGTATTCTATAATGAGTACCAAGCCTTATACCAGCCCATCCCAACATAGTTTCAAAAAGCTGTCCCAAATTCATTCTGGAAGGCACACCTAGAGGATTTAGTATTATATCAACTGGAGTACCGTCAGGTAACATAGGCATATCTTCCATAGGAGCTATTCTAGCAATAACTCCTTTATTACCATGCCTTCCTGACAACTTATCACCAACCTTTATCTTTCTCTTCTGAGCAATATAAATCTTTACAAGTTCCTTGACACCTATTGGAAGCTCATCCTTATTTTTCTTTGAAAATCTGTCAACACCTATAACGATACCTCCTTCACCGTGAGGTACCCTCAAAGATGAATCTTTTACCTCTCTTGATCTCTCACCGAATATAACTTTAATTAGTTTAAACTCAGGACTATCCACTTCTTCACTTTTAGGTGTAATCTTACCAACTAGAATATCTCCTGATTTTACATAAGATCCTATTCTAACTATACCATCTTCATCAAGATGAGAAACTCTATCTTCTCCGACACCAGGTATCTCTCTTGTTATCTCTTCGTCACCAAATTTAGTACTCCTAACAGATACTTCATAATCATATATATGAATAGATGTTAAAATATCCTCCTTAACGAGTCTATCGCTTATAGTTATAGCATCTTCGTAATTATACCCATACCAAGGCATGTAAGCTATCAATAGATTAGCACCCAATGATAACTCTCCTTTGTCCATAGCAGGGCCATCTGCTATAACTTGACCTTTCTCTACTCGTTGCCCCTTATCAACAATAGGTCTCTGATTGTAACACGTATTATTATTTGTACTAGTAAACTTCATAAGATCGTACCTTGTCTCAGTACCATCATCATTCTGTACTATTATGTATGTCGACGAAACTTTCTTAACAACACCTGACTTATTAGCTACAACACCATAACCAACTTGCTTAGCAACAACTTCTTCCATACCAGTTCCAACTATAGGTGCTTGAGGTTTTATAAGAGGTACAGCTTGTCGTTGCATATTAGATCCCATAAGAGCTCTATTAGCATCATCATGTTCCAAAAACGGTATCAACGAAGTAGACACACTAAATATTTGCTTAGGAGAAACATCCATAAATTGAACTTTCTCTCTAGGTACTTTAATAAACTTTCCTCTGTACCTGACTTGAACTTCCTGATTAACAAGAAAACCATTCTCATCAATTGGTTCAGTAGAATTACATATGTAATAATCCTCTTCATCTATTGGATTTAAGTATTTCACTGTTTCCGTAATCTTGCCATTTTCAACAACTCTGTATGGCGTCTCAATAAACCCATATTCATTCACCTTGGCATAAGTAGCTAATGATAGTATTAGACCTATATTTTGACCTTCTGGTGTCTCAATAGGACAAAGCCTTCCATAATGAGAGTAATGTATATCTCTAACTTCAAAACCTGCTCTTTCTCTTGTAAAACCACCTGGACCTAAAGCAGATACTCTCCTCTTATTAGTAAGTTCAGAAAGAGGATTTATTTGATCCATAAAGTGGGACAATTGGTTCGTACCAAAAAACTCGTTAAGAGGTGCCATAAATGGTTTTGACATTATTATAGCCTGAACCGCTGAATCACCCTTATCATCAATACTCAACTTATCCTCTACTATCTTCTGAAGCTTGGCAAAGGTAGGAATAAGTTGTTGATAAACAAGCTCACCAACTGCTTTTATCCTTCTATTACTAAGATGATCTATATCATCAACTATTTCATTACTAGAAAATATGTGAAGTAAAGTCTTTATAGCCCTTACTATATCTTCCTGAATCAAGGAGAGATAATTTTTAACAATTTGTTTCTTTTCCTCCGAAGCATCCCTATATAACCTTATAAGTAGTTTATATCTTCCTACTTCACCCAAATCAAAGTTTTTAACATCGTAAAGCTGTCTCTGAATCTCTCTCATGACAGTATCTTTCGTAACATTACTAAGGTAGTTTATAGACCTAATCTGATCTGATATTTTAGTTATTGCTCTCTCAAGAAGTCTCTCTTCTCTCGTAGCATTAGAATTATCTTTAGAAGTATCCTCTAAACCATAATCTGATACAGTTTCAAGTTCTCTCCTCAAAGTATTAAAAAGAGGTTGCGAATTTTTTATACTTTCTTCAGAAATAACTCTAATATTTTTGTTCTTCAAAGTTGACACAACATTTAAAAATGTATCTATGTCAACTGTATGAGTATCCTTCACTTGTAGTTGTGTTTTACTAACTCTACCAACTCTAGTACCAGCTAAAAACAGGATATTACCATCTTCATCCTTTATATCATCGTAAAGATAAAAATATTTTGAAACTAAGTTCGGATTCTTTGAAAAATCTATCTCATCATACTCAAAAAAGTTCCCTATTATATCCTTTGTGCTCATTCCAATAGCTCTCAAAAAGTATGTAAGCAACATTTTCTTCTTATTATCAATACTAAAATACATCAACTCCTTCTTAAGAGATATACCAAACTCTAACCACATTCCTCTTTCAGGAACAATTTTACAAGACAATTCCCCCTTCCTATTACTAAAAATTATTCCTGATGATTTTATTATCTGGCTTACTATAACTCTCTCAACACCATTTATTATAAAAGTTGCCCTATCAGTCATGAGTGGAATATCACCTATGTATGAATCCTTTTTCTCAATAACTTCTTTTGTCCTATAGTTATATATCCTAAAAGTAACTCTTATAGGAGCAGAATAAGTTAAATTCTTCTTTATACACTCCTCAGGAGTATGTAGAGGTTTATCAATTCGATATGATACTACATCAAACTCTACATCACCAACTTTAACAGGGAAAAAGCTTTTAAACAATTTCATTAGTCCTTTATTTTGTCTCATTTCATGAGGGATATCAGCTTGCAGAAAAAAATCATAAGATTTTTTTTGCAACTCCAAAAGATAGGGAACATCGTAGGATAATTTTACTTTACCAAAAAACTTTTTCTGAAACTTCATAAAACACCTCTAAACGGAAATATTTAAAAAAGAAATGTAAATCAAATTTAAACACATCAACAATATGAGAAAAAAACAGAGGACAATAATGCCCTCTTACATTACTTAAGCTCAACAACTGCTCCTGCTTCTTCGATTGCTTTCTTTATCTTCTCTGCCTCATCTTTTGGTACACCTTGTTTTACTGGTTTTTGTCCATTACTCTCAACAATATCTTTAGCATCCTTTAAGCTTAGACCTGTTATATCTTTGACAACTTTGATAACTTGTAATTTAGCATCACCAACTTCCTTGATAAATATATCAAAGTTAGTTTTCTCTTCTGGTTCTGCGCTGGCAGTAGATTGAGCAGCTGGTGCAATCCCAGCAGCAACAACAGGCATAGCAGCACTAACTCCAAATTTATCTTCTAGTGCTTTCCTGAGCTCAACGAGTTCCATTACAGTCATGTTTGATATAGCTTCAACCAAATCTTCAACAGATAACTTACTAGCCATAAAATACCTCCTTAATGAATATAAGAAAATCTATTTCTTTTTATCCTCAATAGCCTTGAGGACAAAAACAAAACTCTGAACTATGTTATTTAACGTATAGACAAACGAAGAGACCCCTCCACTTACAGCACCTACAACATAACCTATTAGTTCATTCTTAGATGGCAACTTAGAAAGCTCTATCGTTTGCTCTCTACTGTAAAACATCTTTTCAAAGAGAGAACTCTTCACCTTTACAGGATTATCTTTTTCTAACTTAACGATATACTTAAGAATGTCAAAAAAAGCCACATCATCAGCAAACACAATACCATTAACCCCTACAAGGGGAATATCTATACCCATATCATTTTTGAAAAACTTATAAGCTACTGTGTTCTTCACAACCTTATAATAACCACTTCTCTTCTTTATCTCTCTCCTAAAATTAGTTATACTCTCAACATTCATTCCCGTAAAATCAACGAATATAAGATTACTACCATATTTTGAATTAAGATCTTTTATTTCAGCATACAACTCTAAATTTCTTTTACTAGGCATACCTTCCTCCTACTAAACAGATATCTTATTAGCCTCTTGTATAACCTGCGTCCTGTTTAACTTAACTCCAGGCCCCATAGTCGAAGAAATACTTACATTTTTTATAAACTCGCCTTTATAATCAGATGGCCTATATCTATTAACCTCTCTAATTAGAGATAGAATATTATCCTTAATTTTATCTTTACCCATACTTTTCTTACCAACAGAAACATGAATATTCCCTGTCTTATCAGTTCTAAATTCAAGTTTACCTTTCTTAAACTCTTGAACCGCTTTAGCAATATCAAAAGTTACAGTACCAACTTTAGGGTTTGGCATAAGTTTTTTCCTACCAAGTATAGGCCCTAACTTGGAAACTTCTTTCATTATATCTGGAGTTGCTATAACAACATCATAATCTACCCATTGCTCTTTTAGTATTTTTTCTATAAGATCTTCTGCACCAACATAGTCAGCTCCAGATTCCTTAGCCTCTTTAGCTTTATCACCCTTAGCAAAGACCAACACTTTAACCTGCTTACCAGTTCCATGAGGCAAAGAAACGCTACCTCTCACAGATTGACCTTGCTTAAGACCTGTCTTTATGGCAACATCTATACTTTCATCAAACTTAGCATTTGCTGTCTTAAATACTAAATCAAGAGCTTCATCAAGACTATAAAACTTTTCTTTATCAACCAAGGTAACATTTTGAGAATATCTCTTACTCCTAGACATAATTCCCTCCTTACACTTCGACCTCTATACCCATATTCCTAGCAGTACCTATAACCATTTTTTCAACAGATTCGATACTATCAGCATTTGTATCAGGTAACTTTATCTGAGCAATTTTTCTTATCTGTTCCTTAGTAAGTTTACCAACTTTCTGAACATTAGGAGCAGAGGACCCTTTTTCTATACCAAGTTCTTTCTTTATCAAAATTGAAGTTGGTGGGGTTTTAACAACAAACTCATAAGTTCTATCAGTATAAACAGTTATAACAACAGGAACTATTAAACCCTTTTGAGAAGCAGTAGCTTCATTGAATTTTTTAACAAAATCCATAATAGGGACACCATGCTGACCTAGAGCAGGACCAACAGGAGGAGCTGGTGTTGCTTCACCAGAAGGTATCTGAAGTTTTACAATAGCTTTTACCTCTTTCTTAGCCATAACTACACCTTAGAAATGTGACGTTAATTATAACATCCTATACAACAAAAAGTCAAATTACATTCATTGCAAAATTTTCCAAGAAATTGCTTTAAATCTAAAATATCCAAATACCATCTACTTCCTAACAACTACTATCACTTCTTCAGCAAGAAGATTAGGAAGTAAATTAATTATCATACTTTTACATCCAAATTTTGTTATAGGTATTATTTTTTCAATTTTTACTCCTTTTATCCTACATAGATTAACAAAATCTTTGAGAGTAAAAAGATGAATATTTGGGGTATCAAACCAAGAATATGGTAGTTCAGATGTAACTGGCATCTGTCCTCTAAACAGTAGATAAGTTCTAACTTTAATGTTACCAAAATTTGGAAAACTTATAATAGCGTTCCTAGATATTCTCAACACTTCTTCTAGAAGTTTGCCTGGAGATTTAAGCTGTTGTATTGTTTTACTCAAAACCACATAATCAAAAGCATCATCACCTATAAAATTTAATCCTCTATTTATATCATACTGTATAACATTAAGCCCCTTAGATAAACATTCTCTAACTTCCTCTGCATCAATTTCAACTCCTAAACCATATATTGACTTCTTATTCTTAAGATACAGTAGTAACTCTCCATTTCCGCACCCCAAATCCAACACTCTTGCCCCCGAAGATATTATTTCAGATATTATTTCCAAATCCCTTCTCATACTATCTCTCTAACTCTTTCTTCTCATAAACAGAATCAATAAAAGCTTTTATAACTTTGCTTTCAAATTCTGTATCAACCAAAAATGAGTCATGCCCATGTATTGACTCTATGTTTACGTAAGACACATCTTTATTTAGAGATATAAGAGCAGAAACCATCTCAATAGACTCTTGTGGTGGAAAAAGCCAATCAGACGAAAACGATATAAACAAATATCTCGAAGTTGCTCTTCTAAATGCTTTTTTTAGATCCCCATCACCATACTTCTGAGGTAGATCAAAGTAATCCATAGCCTTGGTTATGTAAAGATAAGAATTTGCATCAAATCTTTTTACAAACTTTTCACCCTGATACCCTAGATAACTTTCAACTTCAAAATCAAACTCATCTACATCGTACGTTTTATCGTTTATAAATTTTCTACCAAACTTTACATCCATCGACTCACCACTGAGATAAGTTATGTGACCTATCATTCTTGCTATACTTAAGCCTTTTGAAGGAAAAGTGTTCTTTTTGTAATAATCTCCCTGAGCCCAATTAGGATCAGACATTATAGCATTTCTCCCTACTGCGTCAAATGCTATATTTTGAGCAGAACAATTAGCAGTCGCTGCTATAACAATAGCACTTTCAACGATCTCAGGATACATCAAAGACCACTCTAAAGCTTGCATACCTCCCATTGAACCACCAACCACAGAAACAACTTTATCTATTCCTAAATATCTCAACAGTTCCCTTTGAACCTTAACCATATCACCAATAGTTATAACAGGAAATGAAAGACCATATATTTCTCCAGTTTTTGGATTTATTGAAGCAGGACCTGTAGTACCATAACAACTACCCAGAAAATTTGAAGAAATAACAAAATACTTCTTAGTATCTATACCTTTGTTAGGTCCTATAACATCCTCCCACCATCCTTCAGTATTACCATCCAAAACACCATTTTCTATCTCTCTCATATACCCAGCTGAATGAGCAGAACCTGATAAAGCATGACATACTAATATAACATTATCTCTGTTTTCATTCAGAGTACCATAGGTTTCGTACGCAACCTCAATAGGACCAGGTAATAAAGCACCAGATTCCAACTCAAGTCCATCAGGAAAAATCTTTACAATTTCAGTCTTAGTAAGCCCTACTGTACTTTCCTCATCTTTTTCTTCAATAATCTGCCCTAATCTGGTTTTTTTAAGTATCTTATACTTTTTCATATTTTGAGTATTAAATTTAATAATAAACACCAAACTAATTCAAATTTATCATACAAAACTCTCTAAATATATAATCTAAAAAAATTCCAAAGTATCAACAAAATTTCTAGGAATAATCTACAAAATTCTTACAGTATCTCAAAATTACTTAGTTATTACAACCCCATCCATAAGCAATATTTTTTCGTTTGTTACAAAAGTAAAATCTTTTACGATGTACCTATTAGTCACTAGAACTAGAGTTCCGTAACCTATAAACCTACCCTGACGGTAAAGAGAAAAATTGTATGAATCGTTAGAATAATCTTCTTTTAACGCAACGGTTATATTTGAAGGATCTCTATTATCTACAACCAATCCATCAATGCCCTTGGTATTTTTTACGAGCGTCCTTACGAAATACTCGAGACTATTAGCTTTAAGAAGTAAAGCGGTATTGGCCTTTATAAAGTATTCAAGATACCTCCTTATCAAACTATGATAAAGATTCAGTAAATCATCAAACAAATCCTCTTGCTTTTCGAACAATTTAGGTAGTGAATTAGTAAACGGTATTTTTGATATTTCTTCAAAAAGAATCCTCATATTCATAGTCTTGTTAACTATATCTAAAGCATAGTTAGAAAGCTCACTATCAATCAGCGGCAAACTGTAAATAATTCTTGGATTATATCTACTAGACTCAACTTCATCGAGAACACTTATTATTCTAGGATTTGTAATCACTGGGTTATATCTCAATATCAATGTCTCAGTAAGGTCATATACATACCTTTCCTGATATGATAAATAATCCTGATACTTTGAAATGAGAGACCTTACAACATTTTCATAATACTTCCTAGTTTTATCAATTTCTATACCAACTACCCTCTTATATGAAGAAAGTACATCTTGAGGTAAAAGAGATAGTTTTGACTTAAGCTCTTTCAAAGAGCTCTTCAAAAACTGTATATTTGTTTGCTTCTGGTATATCAGATTTGAGTATCTGTTACTTATATCTTCAACTTTTGAATAAAATTCCAAAACGGTATCTTGAATCAATTTACTTTTCACATTTTCAGGAACATCAGTTCTAAAAAGAGTTATTGAGATACTATTACTCAAAACTGCTACTTCTCTTTTAACTTCAATTTCTCTAAATATCTTGAGTTTCGAAACTTCACTGTTCAAACTCTCAATAGATAACAGTACATCATAATACCTATTAACTATATCCTCTGCAGATATTTCCTTAAGCTCTTTCTGTCCTACCGTCATATCATAAGATAATTCTGAGATATTGCCCGTAATCAAATAAATAACAGCAAATAGTATTGAAAAAGATATGATTAACACAGGTATTATATAACTCTTGTTACTCTTAGTCTTTTCAAATTCTTTCTCCAAGTTGTATCTAGCATCACCCACTCCTCTTGATCTTATGTTATTACTGAGCATTCGGTTAACTATTTCTTTAGGATCACTTATTTTTCTTTCATCTCCCATACACCACTCCAGTTAGAAGGTGGATTACCTTTTGTTCTATCAATAAACACATCAATAAACGGAAGCTTAACAGAATTAAACAGAATATTTGCTTCTTTCCAATTACCTTCATAGTATAATTTAAGGCCTTTGCTAAATAACTCAAAGTTTTTTTCAATATCCTCTGTTAAGTCTTCCCTGAATACAGGAAGATATATTCTTCTAGGCTCTTTTTTACCTTTCACAACCACGGTATCTATCTCAAAGAATATTATATCTCCTCTATAGTAAGGCATACTCTCTGTATCGTTTTTAACATACTCTGAGACAATCACAGGGAGCTTATAAAACTTTGTAAGACCTTCAAGTCTAGATGACGAATTAACACTATCTCCAATAACAGTATTAGTCATCCTCTCGTATGAACCAACATTACCATAAAAAACTTCCCCACCATCAATACCTACTCCAACTTCTATCATAATAGCTCTAAACAACTTATCTTCTTCATCTGTTAAATAACCTTTGGTTGATATGATATCATTTCTCATTCTAACCATATCATCTCTAATTACTTTCGCTGCTCTCTGGATATCATACGCAGATTTTATAGCATCGTAAGATTTCGTTCTTTCACTTATGAGACCATACGCAACCAATAGTGCATCTCCTATTATCGATATAACAGATCCATTATTGTGTACTATTCTTGAAATAGTACTACTATAGTGTAGATTAAGAAGGTTTATTATGTTGTTTCCTAAAGTTTCTGTCATAAAAGTGAAATTTCTTATATCTGAAAACAATATCGATAACTCTTTTGTGTGTCCTTCAAGTCTAACTTCCTTTTCTTGATAAACTTTAATTACTACATCTCTATTAACAAACTTCTTAAAAATCTCAAGCAAGGTATTTATCAAATATGATAATGAATTGAAAGCAACCGCTAAGAATGTTATATCATTATTATCAGATTTACCAACATCTATAATACCAAGTTCTTGCTTCTTGAGCATATCGAGTATTGAATTGGTTATCTTGCTTATATAGCTTAGCACATAAAACACAACAACTAATCCAAATATGAAAAGTATAACTGTTAAAGCTATCACTATTAGAGATATATTTAGAAATATCCTCCTTGACTCATCATAAAATTCACTTTCATCTTCGGCCCTTATTATATAAGCATCAAATTTTGGACTATATTTGTAAAATCCAAAATACCTATTACCATTTATCTCAAAACTTATAGTACCATCATTACCACTCAAACTAATACCTCTTATATTCGTTATCTCAAACTTTGAAGCAGCAAACAACACCACACCATTAGAGATACCTATACAAACAGATTTTTGCTTTTCAAATGTATTCATACTCCTTAAAACTATATTAGAATATGCTTTCTCAAAACTGCCAGTGTATTCGTACAAATCGTATTGATTATTCGCATAATTGTATATGTTTCTAAGATCATTAGCTAAGATTTTTTTTGACTGACTTACTATCTCAATATTGTTTAGAGTTAAATTTATATAATTCGTAGACAAATTTGAAAACAAAATAAATATTGAAAGTATTATAGCAATCCTAATAGGGATTGATTTTATCCTTACATTACCTACTTTCTTCAACATTTCACCTTATTGTCAAAAGTATGAAAGGAATAGTACATGTTTGTCAAAAAACCTACCTTTACTAAAGCGAAATTAAACTATTCTCATGCACCTCTAAAATCTTCAACAACCTTAATTCTAATCCTAATCTTTGATATAATCTCATCTACTTTTTTCTTGAACTCTTCAACAGAAGAAGGGGGTAACAAATGATTACTGTACCTACTTTCATTTACAATTTCAGAGATAAACTCCAAATGCTTTGAAAATTCTGGTAAAAAATTCTTTAGGCTATCACAGTATTCTTCAACACCCATAGACCTGCGATATGGTAATACATAAGAAGTATACGAAAGCATATCTATAAAAATTCTCACTATGGTTTTTATCTCTTCTACTTTTTCTTCTGAAATCTCATTTCTCTGAACTTGCATAACTTTAAGCAACTCTTCCTCTAGCTGCTCTGGAATATAATACTTTCTCTTTCTGTAAAATAAAAGTAAAAAAAGTCTACGAATTCCATCAAATATCTTACCAACAAAATATACAAAAATCTCATAAACCTTGACGAAAAAACTCAATATAGGTATATCTTTAACTCCAAACAACTTTTTGAGTATAAATCCTATAACAATAATCAAAGACAATCCAAAAAACAAAATTTGTAATAGAAACAGAAATAACCCCCAACCTATGTTTCTACCAGTCTGCACTGATCTTACATTAGTCTGGACACTCAATTCATTTGTTATACTCTCACTCATAAGCCTCTCTCGTATTTTTCTAATTTCCTCTTCGTTTATGTGTTGTTCGTTATTAATTACATCTCTCAAACTTTTACTTACAAAACTGTTAATAACGGCCGAAATATTACTAACAACAAGGTAAACATTAAACGATAACACTATAGAAGAAATAATAACCACTATAATTGAAACAAAAGAAAATTTCGTAATAAAATTCATGAAGTCTATATTGTTAATCTGGATCTTCTTTACAAAAGCATCTTCAACTAAAAATACCTTTGAAATATTAATAATAAGAACTGCTGATGCTAGAACAAAAACAACAACATAAGAAATTGTTATAATATTACTCTTGGATAGTATAAGACTTATTGAAAGAATGAAAACTGAAATAATTAATGTAGCAAAAAGAGACTTAATAGCATTTTTTACACTTTTTTTTTCAAAAAATTTCTCCTCAAATACTTCCTCAATATTTGAGTTCATAGCCAAAGAGTTTGCAGTAATAGTCAAAACTTCATATGGAAAGTTTAATATCCTAACGATATGTCCATTGTAAATTCTTAACATCATCCAAAACAAAACAGAAATCCCAAAATTTATATCCAAAAACATTCCTATGTTTCTCTCAAAACTGAATCCCTTAAGAAAAATAAAGTTAAAAACCAGTAGAAGCAAAATCTCAAAAAGTGTCTCAAATATACTCCTTATAAATTTACCACCAGCAAACATTGATGAGTTAGTGTATATAGAAAACGGTATTATAAACACAAAATAAATAGGATACCAATAAAAAAAAGGAGATTGAAAACTACTTAATTTCTTAACGACCTCAGTTATAATACCAAAAAAAGAAAACGATATAAGAAATGGTAACATAGCATAAACTACTACCTTCTCTTCAAAGACAACCTCAAGAATGCTCTTATTTTTCATAATCTCTATAATAAATTCAAAGAAATCCTATTTCAAATTACCTGAATAACAAAGAGAATTTACTTTCGCATTACTTGTAGGCATATTTGCAAAGCCAAAGAAATATCAAGTGACAGCAATTTAGGGTTGATTTGTTTTGCTTTGTTTATTGCCGTCAGAATTTCATTCTGATTGTATCCTAAACTCCTTAATGCTTTCACAAGATCATCAAAGTTTGATTCTTCACCTTCAACCTTTATACCTAACTTATGAATAGCGTTTTTAAGTTCACTTATAATTCTCTCTGCGGTTTTTTCACTTACTCCTTTAATTGAAGTTAAACTATCAACACCACCACTAATAACC
Organism: Brevinematales bacterium; assembly: GCA_026415355.1. NCBI lineage: Bacteria > Pseudomonadati > Spirochaetota > Spirochaetia > Brevinematales > Brevinematales bacterium. The sequence continues at coordinate 11,241 of JAOAHF010000013.1, read as the reverse complement.
GCCCTAACAATATCTTGAGGAGACAAACTCGATATTATCCTAAAAGCAAGCCTAGGTCCCACACTATTAACATCCATAAGCGCTAAGAAAACTTTCCTACTATCTCTGTCAAGAAAACCATACAACTCTTCTCCATTTTCGCAAATATGTTTATAAACATACACTCTATACTCTTCGTTCTTTTGAATACTAGACAATTCTCTGAAAGGAAAAAAAATAGAATAACCAATACCATTAACTTCAAGTATTATTCTACTTTCATCTATTTCAACAACAACACCCCTTATATAATCAATCATAGATTCTTTGTTCAGAATTCTAATAATTACACATCTATATTTCTCATTTTCAAACTCAATTACAGAAACATACTTCCATTAATCTCACTTTTGTCTATTTATGTAAATCATCCCTGAGGCTTCCAAATCTTTGCGTACATCTTCATCCATGTGGCATTTTTTGTATTTCTTACCACTTCCACACCAGCATAAATCATTTGGACCAGGTCTTTTAATTGACTTTATACTCTCGGATTGTCTATCCATTCCCAAAGCAGAAGCAAATGGACTTTTAGCCTCAAACTGTCCTACTTCTTCGTGTTTAAGGTTAATTTTATCAAGCTGTATCAATCCCATCTCATCACTAGTCCTAGATGATATCCTCATCCTAGACAGTAATCTGCAAAATTCAGATCTTATCTCTTTCATCGTATTGTGAAAAACCTCATACGCATCTAATTTGAATTCAACAAGAGGATTTCTTTCTCCATATGACCTTAAAGATATACCTTCTCTTAGCTCTTCTATTTTATTTAAATGATCTAACCATTTTGAATCTATTATGTTAAGTAGTATAAACTTTACACCTTCAAGAAAAACTTGCGTAGGCAATCCCTCTCCTGATCTTAAACTTATAGCATTATACAAAATCTCAGCAAGTCTATCGTATTTTTCTTCATTCTTAACCAAATTACCTATCTCCTTATTTATCTCCTCCTCGGAAACATCAAATAAAAACACATTTTGGATAATATACACCATATCTCCAATTCCAAAATACAAACCACTTGCTTTAGCTTCCTCTTCTTTGTCAAAGAAGAAGTCCGATATCATTTTCTTTGCAACTTTTTCAATATCACTAAGGGAGAGTATTTTATCTCTTAATGAATAGATTAGATTTCTCTGTTCATTCAAGACATTGTCATATTCCAAGAGATATCTTCTTATTTCAAAATTAAATCTCTCAACACGTTTCTGAGCGTTTTCAATAGCAGAAGTCAACCATGGATGTTCAAGTTCCTGGCCGTACTCCCACTTCATCATACTCATAAGTCTTTTCAATCTATCTGTTCCAAAAAGCCTCAAAAGCTCATCTTCAAAAGATACATAAAATCTTGAGAAACCAGGATCACCTTGTCTTCCTGATCTACCTCGTAACTGATTATCAATTCTTCTAGATTCATGTCTTTCAGTACCAATAACATGTAATCCTCCTAGTTCTCTAACTCCTTCACCTAATTTTATATCAACTCCTCTACCAGCCATATTAGTTGCTACTGTAACCGCAAATTTCTTGCCAGCTTCAGCAATTATCTTTGCTTCTTTTTCATGATTTTTAGCATTTAAAACATTGTGAGGTATTCTTTCTTTATGTAACATTTTTGAAAGAATTTCAGATTTCTCAACAGATATAGTTCCAACCAATACAGGTACTCCTTTTCTATGCAATTCTTTTATTTCTTTAACAACTGCCTCAAACTTTTCTTTCTCAGTAGCAAATATTTTATCATTAGCATCTACTCTTATCATTGGTTTGTGAGTAGGAATAACAACGACATCAAGGTTATATATCTTCCAAAACTCTTCAGCTTCAGTTTCTGCAGTTCCTGTCATACCAGCAAGTTTCTTGTACATTCTGAAATAGTTTTGGAATGTAATTGTTGCTAGAGTTCTAAACTCTTGTTTTATAGGCACTTTTTCTTTAGCCTCAATAGCCTGGTGTAATCCGTCACTCCACCTTCTACCGTACATATATCGCCCTGTAAATTCATCTATTATCACAATTTCACCTGAAACAACAGAGTAATCAACATCTCGTTTAAAAAGATAATGAGCTCTTATTGCTTGATTTATAGCATGTATCAACATCAAACTTTTGGTATCAACAGCACTAAAAAGTCCGGGCATACCCAATATCTCTTCAACTTTTTTCATTCCTTCTTCGGTTAAGTAGGCGTTTTTCTCCTTCTCTTCAATTACAAAGTCTCCCGTATCAGGGATAGGTTTGTTTTTCTCATCAACTTTAGCAGGTCTAAGTTTTCTAGCAACGTTATCTGCTTTTAGGTATATTTCAGTGTTTTCAAAAGAAGGACCAGAAATAATAAGCGGCGTTCTGGCTTCATCTATAAGAATAGAATCTACCTCATCAACTATGGCATAATAATGCCCTCTCTGGACTTTATCCTCAAGTCTGTAAACCATATTATCTCTCAAATAATCAAAACCAAACTCATTGTTAGTACCATAAGTTATATCACATCTATAAGCCTCTTTTTTGGTAGCATCAACTAATTTGACTTTATAGTAATCTAATGCCTCTTTGTTTAATTTATCTTCTTGTATTATATCATCTGTAAAATACCCTTTAGGCCAAGCCCTTAAATCATTTTCAATGGCATATCTAACCTTTTCCGAATCCAACCAATTAATAACATAACTTTTATCGTTTGGATTTATAACTCCAACAGTAGCACCTAAAAATAGATATATAGGCCCCATCCACTCAGCATCTCTTCTAGCAAGATAATCATTAACTGTAACCAACTGAACATTATTACCCGTCAAAGACTCAACAAACAAAGGTATAGTCGCAACTAATGTTTTACCTTCTCCCGTTTTCATCTCAGCTATTTTACCTTGAAACAAAACCGTTCCACCTATTACCTGTACACCAAAATGCCTCATTCCAAGAGTACGTTTAGCAGATTCCCTAACAAGTGCTGCTCCTACTATAAAATCTTCGTTTTCAACCTTCCCTTGCTTCTTAACCTTATCCCTCAAGTTGGATGCTATTTTAATTAGCTCTTTATTTGACAGCTGATCATATTCTTTCTCAAGTTTAGAAACTTCTTCAACAATAGGTTTTATCTTCTTAATATCTCTCTCGTGCTTCGAGCCAAAAATTTTTGCAAGTATATTCATGATACCAAAAACCTCAATCAAAAAATATACTTTATCAACACACAAACAATCAAATTAAATCTCAATTTTGAGATAAACTCAACTCCCCGCAAATCTCAAATAAACTAAAACTATATTAAAAATACATAGAAAAAAAATCAATCCACAACTTAAACAAAAACAATATTATCACTAAAAATGAAACAGTCAAATCTACAAGTTAATATGCAAAAACTTCAAAACTTACCACAGTATTAATAAACGAAAAACTTCTAACCTAAGAAACTTCTCACCTTAGCTGAAGCAACTATTAAATCTGTTATCTTAGTATCAAACTTGTTTTCTTTTATCCTCTTTACCAAATCCCTTGAGAATTCAACATGGTCTTTATTCTTGTTTGAGAAAAATCTTTTCACAGTTTCGTTAATCTCAGACCTTATAGAAGCAGGTAGAATATCTAAAACATCTTCATTCCACATTGACAAAACTTCTGCCATTTTTTCTTTAAACCTCGGAAACACCATTTCAACGTACTTCATATCATCTTGTGTCAAAGCACTCAATCCGAGTATATCAGGTGGAAGTCCTAAGGAATACAGTACAGCGCAAAACGATATTACTCTAGGTAAAGTTATACCTTCATCAATCTGTCTCGAATATCCAAATAAACCAACATGCATTTTTCTAGCTCTTCTTCTAGGTACAAACACAGCAAGATTATTAACTATAGGTGCTACTTCAATTAACTGTCGTTTATATGATTCTGAAACTTTCTTCATTATACTAAGAAGTCTATCCTTACTACTCAAATAATCAGGAGATTTAGTTGGAGTTAGGTTTATGTTTTCGATAGCTCTTTGAACATCCTTTATAGGGTAGTCATACTTAAAAGCAGATTGTATTGTAAATGTAGCAACACTAGGATAATTATCCATAACGAATCTATAAGTCTTAGGAGAAAAATTACCTCTAAAAGGTGCCGTACCACAACCAAGTATAGGATAAATTGGTACTCTGATACTTTGTTGCAATTCATACAGTTTTTCTAGGGCAAGCTTTATAGCAATAACAACACTCAACGAAGAATCATTCATCGCAGGATCAGATCTAGCTATAAAAACTCTCTGATACTCTATATCATCAATTTTATCCTGAATGAATTTCTTAACGGTTACATCACAAAATAGTATTTCATTTATATCCTCAAATAGAGGTATAACATTTATTCTCTTAGGCAAGAATTCACCAATCCAATCCTTGAGTCTAAGTTCAGGAGAAGTATCACAAAATTGTTTATCCTCTTTTCCTACCACTATGTTCTTGTAATAGTAATAAACTCTATTTACCGTTTCAATATCTGCCATTGGAACTATAACCTCAAATATAGGCACAAACTCAGGTTGCTTATAGAACACTTGCGCCGTATCGTAAGACCTAGGTATACTCTCAAGAGTTTCTATTAATAACTTCCCTTCTGCTTTTTCATAATTAGGGTTTGGAACTCTAAGGGTTATGAAAACATCTCTACCTATAACGTTTTGTTTGAAGAAATCTGAGTAATCTGAAAGAAGTTTCCTTATAACAAACTCATCCGTTTCTTTACCTTCAACATCCCACATTACTTCATCTACGCCTAAATACGAAAAAGCATAGTATGCTTCTTTTATTTCATCATCACCATATAAAACTGAATTGTTTGAAAAAAAAGGTATATTTGCATTATCAGGATGTTGAGTTGACATTGTACGCGGTATTTTCCTTTCCATCATTTCTCCTCTACCACAGAAACTCTAAGTTTAGCAATAATATTCATACCTAATTTAACATCTACAACATAATCACCTATAAGTTTTATAGGTTCTTCAATCTCTATTAATTTCTTATCGAGTTCAATGTTATGTTGTTCCTTAAGAGCAGAAACAATGTCTTCAGAGGTTATGGAACCAAATAATCTACCGTTTTCTCCAGCTTTGGCTTTTATGTTAACTCTAATATTCTCTAAAGCTTCCTTGATCTCCTTTGCCGTATCAAGTTTCCTCTGGTTTTTTTTCTCGAGGGACTTAATCTGAGATTTTACAAAGTTTACATTTCCATCCGTAGCTTCAAGAGCAAAACCATTTCTTATGAGATAATTTCTAGCATACCCATCTGCTACTTCCTTTATCTCTCCTAATTTACCAACACCTTTAACATCCTTAACAAGAATAATCTTCATATTACCTCCGAGACTTTGAAAATTTTAGAAGTTATCTGTCGGTATTTTCAATTTGATAACTTCAAAAAGTAATTTTATACTTGTTTAGATAGGAGGTGGTCTATGAAAAGAATATCAGGGGGAGTAATAGCCCCAAAGGGTTTCAGAGCAATTGGAATAGCAGGTGGAATAAAGTTATCTGGTAAAAAAGATATATCATTAATTCTATCTGACGTTGAATGCACTGCTGGTGGAGTATTTACAACAAACACATTCAAAGCAGCACCCGTAATTCTGAGTATGGAAATCCTAAAGAAGAATCCCACAGGAATAAGAGGAATCGTAGCAAATAGCGGAAACGCAAATTGCTTAACTGGTGAAAAAGGATTACAAGACGCCAAAAGAATGGCAGAAATCGTGGAAATGAGAATGGGATTCAAAGAAAATTCGATATTAGTAGCATCAACTGGAATCATAGGTAAAACCTTACCTATGGATATAGTTGAATACGGTATAAACAAAGCTTGTGATAAAATAAAACAAGAAAGTTCTTCAACATCGGCAGGAGAAGGCATTATGACAACAGACACAAGAGTAAAAGAAATAGCAATACAACATATATCAGGATTGGAAACCTTCAAAATAGGAGCAATAGGTAAAGGGAGTGGAATGATTAACCCTTCCATGGCTACTATGCTATGTTTCATAACCACTGATGTAAAAATATCAAAGGAATTACTTCAAGAAGCACTTGAAACAACAACCGAAGAAACTTTCAACAGAATATCCGTCGATGGAGATATGAGCACAAACGACACTGTTTTTATACTAGCCAGTGGTCTCTCTGAGTTTTCAATAACCCAAAAAGACGAAAAATACAAAATTTTCCTGGAATATCTAAAAGAGGTCATGAATAGTATCGCTCTAATGATAGTAGAAGATGGCGAAGGAATAACAAAGGTAATAAAAATAGAAGTACTAAATGCATCAAAAAAATCTGCTGCCGAAGAAATAGCAAGAAAAATAGGAAATTCACTTTTAGTTAAGACAATGTTTTTCGGTGAGAATCCTAATTGGGGTAGAATAATAGCATCAATAGGCTCAGCAAAAACTAAAATAGTACCTGACAAACTCTCAGTCTCGGTAAATGGCAAACTAATATTCGACAAAGGGAATTACATAGGATACCCAAATAACGACATCCTAAAAAGCAAAAACATAACCATTTCCGTTAACCTAAACAGCGGTAAAGAAGAGTTTACCCTATATACAACGGATCTAACCTACGAATATGTAAAAATAAATGCAGAATACACCTAACCAATCCGAAAGTCTAGTTCTTCAGTCATATTATAACTATTGATCCATCTACCCCTTCCAAGATTTTCGCTTTACCCTGAAGATAGTAAATACCAACCAAAAGACAAGCAACTGCATCAAGTTCATCTTGTGAGCAACTATCATCTACATCAAAACCAATCCTTTGATAAAACTTAATTATCTCAACTTTATTCTTTCTCCCAACACCAAATCTATCGTAAACTGCACCAGGAAATGTCTCAAAAACCATTTTACCCATACTCTCAAGTTTATTCTTTATACCAATACCCCTCTCCGTAAGTATCCTCATAGGACCAAGAGTAACAGGGAAAAACTTTATTCCTAAGTCTCTCAATTTTCTATCACACTCCCTAAAATGAATACCATTGTTCTCATTCAGATTATCTCTACCAGCAGGTATGGAAAGCGGAGAATCTACGAAAACAAACTCGAAATCTCTTGTTACATTCAATATCTCTTCATCAGAATAAACAACATAAACTCTTAAAATACTATCAAAATAAGCAACACCCGTTCTTCTATTCGGACTACCCGCTAAATCAATTCCTACTACGTTTCCAAAATACAAATCTTCCATAATCTAACCAAAATCTATGGAATTTTCTTAAACATACTAGTGCTTTGGCTTTATTTTCATTTTCTTTTTTATGTATATTGATTCTTCCCTCTTTATATCCTCAACACCTAACAAGTAATTCAGGTACCTTGCTAAAACAAAAAAGTAATCTGACAGTCTATTTAAGTACTTAATAGCATTTTTGTCTATTTCGTAGCTCTTTGAAAGAGAGACAACTTTTCTCTCTACTCTTCTGCAAACACACCTTGCTATATGAACAAAAGAAGCAACTTTTGACCCACCTGGTAGTATAAAACTTTTTATAGGTTTTAATTTGTCTTCAATATAGTCTATCTCTTTTTCAAGCTCGGCAGTCCAAATGTCAAGTTCTTCAATATTACCACCCATCACAAGCGTTCCAGTATCAAACAATCTATTTTGTAATAGTCTCAGAAATTCCGATATTCTTACTCTCTCATCATTACGCTGTATAACATCAATATGCGACAATATAACACCTATCCAAGAAGTAAGTTCATCAATATCACCATACACATCTATTTTTATGTGATCCTTGCCTAACTTAACTCCACCAAGAGTATATGTTTCTCCACTATCACCAATTTTTGTGTATATCTTCAACTTTTTTTCCATAGTTTCTTATTCTATGGATGGATTCCCATAAATGTCAAAATCATTGCCAATTATAATACCAACAAAAAATAACACTCACTAAACTCTGTGTTTACCATCTATGTTTGACTTAAGTTTTTTCAAAAAATGCTACAATTCTTCATTCGAAAATCTACGCCCATTAACAAAATAAAAGGCAAGATTAAATCAAGATCCAAAGCTCAAACCACAAAAAAACTCCATATTTGATTCGAAAATTAACTTCAACAAAATATCAATTTTGCATAGTAAAACCTTAAGATTTAACAACAAACTTACTTACGTTTAAAAGGCTTTAAGATTGATAAAATTCTACATTCAAAAAATTTAGTGGATATTTAAAACTTATCTATGTATTTTACCAACTCAGCAACAACTTCTTCAATAGACATATTATCTGTATTTATTACAATCGCTCCATCAGGAACTCTAAGAGGTGAATCTTCTCTAGTACTATCAATTCTATCTCTTAACTCTATTTCTCTCTTTACATCTTCAATTGATACATTTCTATTAGAATACTTTTCATCTCTAAGCCTCCTACTTGCTCTTTCTTCCAAAGATGCATCAAGGTAAAATTTGTATCTGGCATCTGGAGCTACAACTGTTCCACAATCTCTACCTTCCATTACCACTTTACCTTTTTTTGACATATTTCTTTGAAGACTGACTATAAATTTCCTAACTTGAGAAATTGATGCAACTTTTGAAACTATTTTTTCAACTTCCTTACTTCTTATCAAGGAAGAAACATCTTCCCCATCTAAAAACACTTTTTCTCCATCAAAATCTATAAAAGTTGAGTTTATAAGCTGTAGAATTCCTTCTATATCATCAGTAGAAATACCATTTCTTAATAATTTCAATGAAAACGCTCTATACATAGCTCCGGTATCCAAGTATGTATACCCCAACTTTCTTGCTAAAGCTTTAGCAACAGTACTTTTACCAACCCCCACAGGACCATCTATTGTTATTACATCCTGCATACTATTTCTCATTCTCATCTTCATCATTTTCGTAAAGCTCTATTATCATTTTAACTAAATCATGTCTTATTACATCTTCTTTTGAAAGATATACTATTTTTATACCTTCTACTTTATCAAACAGTTTCTTAGCATGTACCAAACCAGATTGTTTATTCTTTGGTAAGTCACTCTGAGTTATATCACCCGTTATAACCATCTTTGAGCCGAAACCCAATCTAGTTAGAAACATTTTCATTTGTTCTTTAGTAGTATTTTGTGCTTCATCAAGGATAATGAACGAATTGTTTAATGTCCTACCGCGCATAAATGCAAGCGGTGCTATCTCAACTACATTCTTTTCCATAAGTGTAAAATACTCTTCTGGGCCTAACATATCAAATAGAGAATCATATAAAGGTCTCAAGTAAGGATTAACTTTTTCTTCAAGATTACCCGGTAAAAACCCTAAATTTTCACCTGCTTCTACCGCAGGTCTTGTCAAAATTATTCTTGAAACTAGATTTCTATACAAGTAATTAAGTGCCATAGCAGTAGCCAAATAAGTCTTACCCGTACCAGCAGGACCTATACCAAACACTATATCGTTTTGCTCTATTGCTCTTATGTACTCAGATTGGCCTTGAGTCTTAGGTCTTATAACCCTTTGCTTTCTTGAGACTATAATACCTTTTAGCATCAAATTATCAAGGTCTATTTCTTTTGATGGATCTTGATGCTTGTATTGCCTTATTATTATATTCATATCATCGTCGGAAACAATCTTATCGTTACTAACAATATCAATCATAGAGTTTATAACTTTCCTAACTGTTTTCACACTTTCTTCATCACCAATAACTACGAAAGAATTGTCAGTTAAATATACTTTGACTTTGAAGTTACTTTCTATAATCTTAATGTTAACATCATTAACACCTGACAAAACAATAGGATCTATACCCTTAGGAAACGAAATACTTGCCTTCATATTTTATTCTTGTCGCTTTTAAAAAGTATAAAAATTTTCTCCTTGAAATTCAAGAAAACTTTATCTTTAAATCTAGTCAATCTATAATAACATGAGTTTGAATAATATTACTGTTACAACCTCGTTCTTGCATAACAAGTATGATAATTCACAATCTGATTTTCGGTTTAGTTGTAATAAAAATTTTGGTATTTAAATAATATTCAACTATGAAAGTATCAGTTATAGTTCCCTGTTATAACGAAGAAGAAGTAATAGAAAAAACATACGAAGAGATTAAAAAAGTAATGATTGACAACAAGTACGACTATGAAATAATCTTTGTTAATGATGGTAGTAAAGACAAAACCTTAGACATCTTAAGATCAATATCAGACAAAGATGATAAAGTTGTTGTTATATCATTCTCCAGAAATTTTGGTCACCAACCTGCAGTATCTGCTGGAATAAAACACTCATCAGGCGATGTCGCAGTAATAATCGATGCAGATTTACAAGATCCTCCACAACTAATACCTGAAATGATAAAAATACACAAAGAGCAAGAAGCAAATGTAGTTTATGGAGTAAGAAAAGAAAGAAAAGGTGAAGGATTTTTTAAGAAATTTACAGCTAAACTCTTCTACCGTTTGCTGAATACAATGTCAGATATAAAATTCCCTCTTGATACAGGAGACTTTAGGCTAATAGATAAAAAAGTCATAGAAGAATTCAGAAAACTCAAAGAAAGAGATAAATATATAAGAGGACTGATAAGCTGGATGGGATTTAAACAAGTACCTATCTATTACGACAGAAATCCAAGATTCGCAGGTGTAACAAAATATCCTTTGAAAAAAATGATAAAATTCGCATTAACTGGAATATTCTATTTCTCAGACAAACCTCTCAAAATGGTAACATCTTTGGGATTTATCACAACAATCCTAGGACTCTTCTTAGGCACATACGTAATACTTTCAAAATTAATCAATCCATCCCAAACAATTTCCGGCTGGGCTTCAACTATGATAACAATAATATTTTTAGGTGGTGTTCAACTCTTAACCCTAGGAGTAATAGGTAAATATATAGCAAACATCTTTGACGAAATAAAAGGTAGACCCGAATACATAGTAGATGAAATAATAAGCAAGAAACAAAAAATTGGATTCTAAAAAATCTATCTTATTTCATCTAAGTAAACTTAAATAAAGAAGATCAAATTTTCTATCAAATTATACCTTAATACTTAAGGATAATACTTCACGAAGCAATTTCACTACTCTACCAAGGTTATACCTTTTGAGAATTTTATTTCACTGACTTTGAATTTAGCGAGTTCTTCTCCCATTTGGGTT